>URCN01000099.1:0-5978 GCA_900546335.1 uncultured Streptococcus sp. | reverse complement strand
TTTTTATTCTTTTTTCATTTTACCATAGAATAGTTTGAAAGACAAAGAAGAATCATACTCTTTTATTAATTAACATAATATAAAATTAATCATATTAATTGACACTGCGTGAACTTTATTGTACAATTATCTTGTAGATGTCCTAAATTGATCTAGTACCAATATTAGTACATTCTAGTTAAGGAGAATAAAATGAACATTCGCTTCGATTTTAAGAAAGTTCAAATTATTGCGCGCCGTTTAGTTACACTGTTAGCTATTCTGTTTTTGTGTGCTCCGATAAGTCTGTTAAATGCAGATTCTACTACTGAACCTCAGACAAGCTTACATAAAACGATTACTCCGATATCAGGGGAGGATGACAAGTATGAATTGTCATTGGATATAACGTCCGCACTTGGTGCTGAGATACAGTCAGATCCTCTAGATGTCGTGCTTGTAGCAGATTTATCTGGAAGTATGACATATCAGGATGTAAAATCCTCTAATGGAGCTGTGATTAGTAGGCTACAAGCTCTGAAAAATACACTCCAAGGTGAAAACGGTCGCCGTGGTTTGATAGACACAATCCTTTCAAACTCTAACAATCGTTTATCAATTGTTGGATTTGCTGGGAAAATAGATAACCTACGTTATGATAATTATTATCAATGGCCAGCTTGGGCGGGTTACTTTTCTGGTATATCCCCTCATGACGATGCTAAGACAGTCTTGAACTGGAGTAATGATATTCAAGGAGCTAAAAGCATGGTTTCTAGAATGTCTGTTGATAATAGTGGTGATTCGATTGGTTATGAAAGAGGAATAGGTACAGGTACTAATATTGGTGCAGGACTTCAGTCAGCAACAGAATTACTTCAGTCAGCTAGAACAAGTGCAAAAAAGGTTGTTATTCTTTTGTCAGATGGTTTTGCGAACATGTACTACGATACTAGAGGCTATACGATCTACAATTGGAGCAATAATGATGGTGTAACAGAAATAGCTCCATCGTGGTATCAAACCAATCTAAACACGTTTACCGAAACAGTTTCTGGTTATCTTGCTCCCAAGATTGATGGATTTTATTCTATCAAATTCCGTTACTCTAATAGTACAGATAGTATTTCTAAACTAAAAGAGTACATTGGTAGTTATAATTCTTCCATTCCAAACGAAATATTATCCGCTAACAATGAAAGGGAATTGAGGGAACAATTTAAGGAAATCACCAAGAAAATCCTTCCTCTAGGTGTTCACCATGTGACGATCAAGGATGTTTTGTCCAAATATGTTCAACTTCTTCCCAATAACAGTTCAAATATTCGAGTTGTAAAAATCGAAAACGATAAACAGGAAACCTTGGGATCAGATAAGGTTACGCTGGAAACAAGGAAGAATGAAAATGGTCTGGTCGAAGTAACAGCAAAATTTAATCCTAACTACATTCTTGATGATAGTGTGAAGTACGCCCTCAAATTTACTGTTACATCAAGTCAAGAAGCTCTAGATGCTATCGCTGGTGATAAAAAATTAGAGGCTGGGGATGCTGAGGGATCCGATGTTAATAAACTCTACTCCAATAAAGGAGCTAGTGTCACATATTCTTATGGAATAGGCACCTCTCAAACCAAGATCAAAGATTACTCTGACAAACCAACCTTCAAGCCTTCAGATCCATTAACGGTTCCAGTGGAAGTTAAGTGGGAAGGTGTTAATGGAAGTAGCACAGTAACAGCTAATCAACCTAAGGCTTTAGATTTTAAATTAATTCAAAAGAGCAAGAGTGGCGGAACTGACAAGAATGAATATAGGAAAACTAGTGTTGGAGTAAAAGCAGGTGAACTAAGTGAAACTTCCCATTTTGAAAAAGTAGCTAAGGGTTATCAATATGATCTTATAGCTCCTGATGTTCCCGGTTTTACTAAGGAAGTAAAAAAAGAAGGAACGGACCAATCGCCAACCTTTAAAGTATTTTATCGTCAATTACCTAGTTTGACGATAAGAAAGATATTAGTCCCTGAAGATACATCGAATAAGAGTTTTAATATTAACATCGAGCTAACTGATAAAGAACGAAATCCTATAAATGGTACTTTTGGTGATATCAAAGTTACTAATGGACGTGCACAAATACCATTAACACATAATGCCGAAAAATCTCTAAAATATCTTCCGTATGGAACACATTACAAGGTTGAAGAAGAAGCGGCATCAACGAATGGTTACCACGTTACATATGAGAATCAAGAGGGTGATCTGAATAAAGACGAAAGCAGTATTGTCACAAATCACAAGCTTCCAAGTTTATCAGTCACAAAAAAAGTTACAGGCGTATTTGCCAATCTATTAAAATCCTTCAAGATTACCATTAACATCAGGGATGCTCAGAATAGCCCATTGAATGGAACCTATAATGCAACGGTGAATAATAAAAGAACCTCTCTGCAATTCACGAATGGTCGAGCGTCTATTGATCTCAACAAAGACCAAACCATAAAAATTGATGGACTTCCACTCGATAGTCACTATACCGTAGAAGAGGAATCAAACTCTTCGCGTGGATATCAGGTTTCTTATGAAAATCAAGAAGGCAAGCTGGATGGGGATAAGTCCGCGACAGTCACGAATAATAAGAATAGTGTACCTGAAACCGGAGTTGACTTCCTCAGCAGTACACTCATGTTAGGAATAATCCTTCCTCTAGGAGGAATCTTCTTTACAATCCTACTCGGATATCTAGTGGTACATAGGAGAAAATAATGCTACTTAAAAAGAAACATAAGAAAACAGTAACACAAGTCAATTGGGATAAGTCTCCGCCGAGTGTATGGGGAGATATCCTCTACTTAGTCAGTAAGCTTCTGATGGTTGGGTTTGTACTGGCCACCCTTTACTTTTTTGTCTTTGGACTATTGAGATACAATGACGATGGCATGAAGCCAGCCTTAAAAGATGGCGACTTGGTTGTCTACTATAGGTTGGATAAACGTTATTCGATTGGTGATCTGCTCGTCTATAGTTATAAGGGCAAGGAAAGAGTGGCGCGTGTCATAGCAACCGAAGGAAGTACGATCGATATAAACGAAAATGGTCTCATCATCAATGGTTCTCCTCAACAAGAGCAGGATATCTACAAAGAAACGCTGCTCTATAAGGAAGGGGCTACCTTCCCAATGAAAGTTCCAGCAGGACAACTCTTTGTCCTCGGAGACAATCGAACAACGGCTGTAGATAGTCGTGCTTTTGGAACCATTCCTATACAGGATACCCATGGCAAGGTGGTAACAGTCCTAAGGCGACGGGGCTTTTGATGATAATTTATGAAAAAAGAAATTTAAAAATAAAAGGAATAATCATGAAAAAAACATTTTTGAAAAAATTAGTTACTGCAAGTATTGCAGCTGTAACCGCCTTGTCGGTCTTTAGAGGAGTGCCAACATTTGCGGATACAAATGATGATAATCTCGCAACAGCTAGAGCAACAGGAGAAAGTGATGCTAAAGTTGCTATAAATAAAACTTTAAAAATTGCCGAAGGAATTACTACACCTAATGCAACTTTTACATTTACATTCACACCTCAAACTGGAACATCATCTAATGGGGCACCATATGAAACTGGAACGAATATTCCAGATCAGAGTGTAACTTTTCGTTCGTCAGATGTCTTGAAACCGAATGAAGATAGTATAAAAAAAGACACAACTAATATTTTTTATTCTGTTAGATATAATCATGCTGGTGAATATGTTTATAGAGTTGCAGAAAAGAATGATGGTTGGCATGCGATTTCCAAAAATGGTACCCCTATTGATTATATGACTTATGATACGCGTACATACGACATGCACGTTATTGTAAAGAATAAGAGTCGTGAGAATGGGACTTACATTTCATCTGTGTATTTTAAAGAAACCAGTAATACTAATGGCGCAAAAGTAAAACCTTCTACAGGCTCTGAAACATATAAATATGACTTATTTAGTAACATCTATCGAAAAGATGCTGGAAAAATTACGGACCCCAATGATCCAAAACCAAATAATCCAGATCAAGCTAACATAGATCCAACAGCAAATTCATTAGTTATTAAAAAAGTTGTGTCAGGATCAAGTGCTGATAAGACTAAAAATTTCACTTTCAAACTTACTTTTAAAAAAGCATCGACTGAAGAAGCAAGTTCAATTAATGGTAGTATTGATGGAGTTTCCAAAACTTTTGAATATGATAGAGAAACTACAATTACTTTAAGACATAATCAAACTCTTGTATTTAAAAAAATTCCAGCTGGTACAAAATATAAATTAGTTGAAGTTAGTTCTCAGGGATATACTGCATCATCAGAACTCAAATCAAATGGTTTAATTAGAACACAGAATGGAACAAAATCACAAGATTTTACACAAGAAAACATCCTTATTGGTGAAAAACCAAACGACAACACAATCACAAATAGCTTGCCAGACGTTACCCCTACTGGTCTCTTGATTGATAATCTTCCTTTCATCTTGATGATTGGTCTTGGTTTAGCTGGATTTGTTGTTTTGTCTAAAAAACGCAGACAAGCTTAAACAAGTGGTTTGACTTATGAAAATCAAGCGTGAGAAACCAAAAAGGAGTTTGTCTAGGCGTATGGTCCTTGCTGTAGATGCATTGATGAATCATGTCTTGCTCCTCTTGGCGGCCTTAGTCTTTCTCTTTGGTTTCTACGCCCTTTGGGATTCCAATCAGGTTTATTCTCAGGCTTCATCAAGTGAGTATGAGGCCTATAGACCAGTGAGTACTACTGAGAAAGATGAGCTTGCTAGTTTTTCTGGCTTTCACAAGCTACAGCAAGTCAACCCAGAAGTTCTCGGTTGGATCAATGTCTATGGTACCAATATCGACTACCCCTTAGTCCAAGCCCAAGACAATGAAAAATACCTGAACAAAGATTCCAAGGGAGAATTTGCAGCTACAGGAGCTATTTTTCTTGAGGCTCGAAATGAATCCAAGTTCGAAGACTTTAATACCATCATCTACGGACACCATGTAGAAAATGGGGTTATGTTTGGAGATGTAGCAAAGTTTTCTGATAAGGAATTTTTTGACCAGCATCGCTACGGCAGTATTTACTATAATGGTGTTGAAAAAGGTCTTGAGATCTTTGAGATGCTCGAGGTGGACGCCTATGACTTTAACATCTACGATCCAGGTATTAATGGGGATGATCGGCGCCAAGAATATATCGATCACTTACTCTCGGTTGCCATTCACAAACGAGACATTACACTGGGGCCCAATGACCATATCATCCTTCTCAGTACCTGTTTCCTAGACGTAACAAATGGGAGACATATCGTAGTTGCCAAGATTACGGATACGGTTCCAAAGAACACCTTCCATACGAAAAAATCAAAACCATTCCCTTACAGTGTCTTTGATGATTCGTCACTTGGACGATTTCTCTCATCGATTCCTTTGTGGATATGGTACATCATCTTGTTTATCTTGCTCTTGCTATTGATCTTCTTGCTCATCATCCTCTACTTGATCTTGCGTCGTAGAAGAGAAGCAAAGGAAGAAGGAGAAGATACCATTACTGACTAAACTACCAATAAAAGAGAAAGGGACAGCCTCTCTTGCTCTTTTATTTTCAAGGCTAGAAAGGAGAAAGAAGGAAATATGAAAACAAGTACGAGTCGCAAAGTTATAAAGGTCATTCTATCCCTCTTTCTAGCTTTTTTCTGTCTTTTTACAGCTGATAGAGTTCTTGCGAGTGACTACGATCATTATAATCCCATTGAAAAGGATGCCAGCAGTACGGGCTTTGAAACCTTGCAGCACCTCAACAAGGATGTTTGTGGTTGGATTAGCCTCGATGGGACCAAGGTAGACTATCCCCTCTTGCAGAGTCAGGATAATGTCAAATACCTTGACCGCAATGCCTTTGGCGACTATACTGTGTCAGGTTCTATATTCCTAGACTATCGTTTTAACCCAAACTTTACGGACTTT
>URCN01000098.1:0-6016 GCA_900546335.1 uncultured Streptococcus sp. | reverse complement strand
AATTTTGGTACCAACTCACGAATGGTAATTTCAAAGTTTTCTGGGGCTCCAAGTGCATTTGGATTGTCCGAGAAACTGTACTGAGTTTTAGCCATACAAATTGGCAATTTGTCCCAACCATTCTGAACAATCTGGGCGATTTGCGTTTGAGCTTTCTTTTCAAAGTTGACTTTTGTACCGCGATAGATTTCAGTAACAATCTTTTCGATCTTTTCTTGGACAGAAAGGTCGTTGTCATAAAGGCGAGTATAGTTGGATGGATTTTCAGCAATAGTCTGAACAACCGTTTCAGCAAGCGCTACTCCACCTTCCGCGCCATTGGCCCAGACACTTGCTAGTTCAACTGGCACATCAATAGAAGCACAGAGTTCTTTCAAGGCTGCGATTTCAGCTTCAGTATCAGAAACAAATTCGTTAATCGCGACGACTGCAGGCACTCCAAATTTACGGATATTCTCAACATGGCGTTTCAAGTTAGCAAAACCTGCACGAACCGCTTCAACGTTTTCTTCTGTCAAAGCATCTTTAGCCACACCACCATTCATCTTAAGGGCACGGAGGGTTGCAACGATGACTACCGCATCTGGAGAAGTTGGCAAGTTTGGTGTCTTGATATCAAGGAATTTCTCAGCGCCAAGGTCTGCACCAAAACCAGCTTCAGTAACAGTATAATCAGCCAAGCGAAGGGCTGTGCTTGTTGCCAAAACAGAGTTACATCCATGAGCAATGTTGGCAAATGGACCACCATGTACAAATGCAGGTGTACCATAAATTGTCTGAACCAGGTTCGGTTTAATGGCATCTTTCAAGATCAAAGCCAAGGCACCTTCAACCTTCAAATCACCTACAGAAACAGGGGTACGGTCGTAACGATATCCGATAACGATGCTAGCCAAGCGCTTTTTCAAATCATCAATATCAGTCGCCAAGCAAAGAATGGCCATGATTTCTGAAGCAACGGTAATATCGAAACCATCCTCACGTGGAATACCGTTTAGAGGCCCGCCAAGCCCAACAGTCACATGACGAAGGGCACGGTCATTCAAGTCCACCACACGTTTCCAAAGAATACGACGTTGGTCGATTCCCAGCTCATTTCCTTGGTGTAAGTGGTTGTCAATCAAGGCAGAAAGAGCGTTGTTAGCAGTTGTAATGGCATGCATATCCCCGGTAAAGTGAAGATTGATATCCTCCATTGGCAACACTTGGGCATAACCACCACCGGCTGCACCACCCTTAATCCCCATTACTGGGCCAAGAGACGGTTCGCGAATAGCAATCATGGTTTTCTTACCAATCTTGTTCAAGGCATCCGCAAGACCAATGGTAATGGTTGATTTTCCTTCACCTGCTGGTGTCGGGTTAATGGCAGTAACCAAGATTAATTTTCCAACTGGATTGCTCTCAACTGCACGAATTTTATCAAAGCTGAGCTTAGCTTTGTACTTTCCATATAATTCCAAATCATCGTAAGAAATACCCAATTTCTCAACAACATCAACGATTGGTTTCAACTCAATACTCTGTGCGATTTCAATATCTGTTTTCATTCAAAACTCCTCTAGCCTCTAATGTGATAATTCATTATAACACAAAACAAGATTTTTAACATCCATAAACTCTCTAAACGTTCGTAAATATCATTGTTTTAAAGATTTTTAGGGCTCTTTTGAAAATTTTATATGGCTTTATAGTTATAAACTATAGTGTAGCTTCGTTTTTCCAAAAATTTATCGCTTTCATTTTACTTACTGTTTATTTTTGTGTACAATAGTCCTATGAAAATTTTAGTTACGTCAGGCGGCACAAGTGAAGCAATCGATAGCGTCCGCTCTATCACGAATCACTCGACTGGTCGCTTGGGGAAAATTATTACCGAAACCCTACTTGCTGCTGGTCATGAGATTTGTCTGATTACTACTCCTAGTGCTCTTAAGCCAGAACCTCATCGCCATCTAACCATTCTAGAAATCAAAAATACGAATGATCTTCTTTTAGAGATGAAAAAGTGTGTTCAAGATTATCAGGTCTTGATTCATTCGATGGCAGTTTCTGACTACACTCCTGTTTATATGACGGGACTAGATGAAGTTAAGACGAGCTCTAATCTGGAAGAATTATTAGACAAGCAAAATATAGAAGCTAAGATTTCTTCAACTGATGAGGTTCAGATCTTATTCCTGAAAAAAACACCCAAAATCATCTCTCTAGTCAAGGAATGGAATCCTGCCATTCATCTGATTGGGTTTAAATTGCTGGTTGATGTCTCTGAGGATTATCTCATTGAGATCGCACGAAAGAGTCTTATCAAGAACCAAGCAGACTTAATCATTGCAAATGACCTGACTCAAATTTCAGCAAATCAGCATCGCGCAATCTTTGTTGAGAAAGAGGAACTCCAAACCGTTCAAACCAAAGAGGAAATTGCAAACCTCCTCCTTGAGAAAATTCATACATACGATTCATAGAAAGGAAAGCCATGGCAAACATTCTCATCGCAGTGACAGGTTCCATAGCCTCCTATAAAGCAGCTGATTTAGTCAGTTCTTTGAAAAAACATGGCCATGATGTCACTGTCTTAATGACAGAGGCAGCGAGAGAGTTTATCCAGCCTTTGACACTACAGGTACTCTCACAGAATCCAGTTCACCTTGATGTCATGCAGGAACCCTACCCTGATCAAGTCAATCATATCGAAAGAGGAAAAGAAACAGACCTTTTTATCGTTGTCCCTGCTACTGCTAATACCATTGCCAAACTTGCGCATGGTTTTGCGGATAACATGGTGACCAGTACGGCTCTTGCCCTACCAAGTCACATCCCTAAACTCTTAGCTCCAGCCATGAATACAAAGATGTATGACCATCCTGCAACTCAGGCTAATCTAAAAACATTAGAGACCTATGGTTATCAGATTATCTCCCCAAAAGAATCTTTACTAGCCTGTGGCGATCACGGCAAAGGCGCCCTAGCTGACCTGAATACTATATTAGAAAGAATAAAGGAAACCCTCGATGAACAAACGCTCTAACATTGCCCCAATTGCTATCTTTTTTGCAGTTATGCTCGTTATCCACTTTTTGAGCTCTCTCCTATTTAATCTTTTCCCATTTCCAATTAAACCAACTATCGTTCATATTCCAGTAATCATTGCTAGTATCATTTACGGCCCACGAGTTGGTGTTACACTTGGTTTCTTGATGGGACTGCTAAGCTTAACGGTAAACACGATTACCATCCTTCCAACCAGCTACCTCTTTTCTCCATTCGTACCGAACGGAAACATCTATTCTGCGATTATCGCTATTGTCCCTCGCATTTTGATCGGTCTGACACCTTACTTGGTCTATAAACTGATGAAAAATAAAACTGGGCTAATCCTAGCTGGTGCCCTTGGTTCCCTTACCAACACCGTCTTTGTCCTTGGGGGAATCTTCTTCCTTTTTGGAAATGTCTTCGATGGCAATATCCAAAAACTCCTGGCAACCGTTATTTCTACAAACTCAATTGCCGAGCTTGTCATCTCTGCCGTTCTAACAGTAGCAATTGTCCCCCGTCTCGAAACTCTGAAGAAATAAAAAACAACTCCACTTTCGTCCTGAAGGTGGAGTTTAGCATTTAAAACATAAGAAATATCAATAGAATGTGAAAGCCAAAGAGCAGGAGCTGATACGAAAGAGGTGTAGGTTGCTGACTTTTTTGGCTATCCAAGTATAGAGTTAGAGATAGTAAAACCAAACCAAATGCAATCACCAATCTGACGAAATGAGCAATTTCGAGTATTGCTGCCATCAAAAGAAAACCTAATAAAGGAAGGCTAAAAAGTGAAACAGCCAGACTGCTTGCTAATAGAGAGAGTAGCGACAGGACCAATAAACTATAAACTAGGAAACGAGTCCAACCTGAGACTACTTTCCCTTCACTTTTCTGTTTTGACATCATCACGATTACCACAATTAGGTAAACAAAAAGTATCATCACAATTTCTCCTCAGCTCCTATTATTCTTTACCACATTTTAACCAAATTTTCCTGAAAAATCAATAATACTTCTTGACTTGATTGGTGATTTATTGTACTATACTTGTGTATATACAGATAAATGGAGGTTCTTATGGATATACGGAAAAAAACGCAGTTTATGACTATGACTGCCCTACTCACTGCAATAGCGATTTTGATTCCAATCATTATGCCTTTTAAAATCGTTATCCCACCGGCTTCTTACACCTTGGGAAGTCATATCCCCATCTTTATCGCCATGTTTCTTTCGCCTTTGATGGCTGCTTTTGTGATTATTGCTTCTAGTCTCGGTTTCCTGATGGCAGGCTACCCTATGGTTATTGTCCTACGCGCCTTTTCTCACATCGTTTTTGGTACTTTGGGGGCTTTGTACTTAAAGAAATTCCCTGAAACCTTGGATAAACCAAAGGCATCTTGGATTTTTAACTTTGTTTTGGGTGTTGTTCATGCTATCGCTGAAGTAATAGCTTGTATCATCTTTTATGCTACTTCAGGGACAAATGTTGAAAATATGTTTTATGTTCTCTTTGTCCTAGTTGGTTTTGGCACAATCATCCATAGTATGGTAGACTATACATTAGCACTAGCTGTCTATAAAGTGCTTCGAAAACGTCGCTAAAAGGAAAAACTATGACAAAGGATCGCAAACAAGCTCTTCTCAAACTGTTAAAAGAGGCGCCAAAAGCTCTCAATGGTCAAACCTTGGCTGAACACTTTCATGTTACGCGCCAAGTCATTGTACAGGACATCGCTATTCTCCGAGCAGATGGAGCTCCTATCCTATCCACCAATCGTGGCTATATCTACAAAGAAAATGATGCCAGCCCCTACGTGCACAAACTCTTTAAAGTGAAACATGAACTGGAAGAAATCGGTCAGGAACTTCTAGCTATTGTAGATAATGGCGGACGCGTTCAAAATATCTTAATCGATCATCCCGTTTATGGCGAAATTGAAACCCTACTCAAACTCACCTGCCGCCGAGATGTCCAGCACTTTCTGGAACAAGTCGAGAATTCAGACTTTAGACCCCTTTCTGAATTGACAGACGGCATCCATTACCACCTTGTTGAAGCCGAGACACAACAAGACCTCCACTATATCGAGGAGGCCTTGGATCAGTTAGGTTATTTAGTAAAAGACTAGAAAATTTCTTTTTCCCAGCCGTCCTCTGTGCGGTGGCGATAGAAGAACTCAGACTTGTCAGGTGCTTCCATCATTTCCATCAAAGGCAACATATCATAGGCCAGTTCCAAATTTGGAATCTGGTCTTTTTGTACCCAAGATACTTCTCCTTCATCTGAAGATTGGAGATTCCCAGTAAACTCTGTCGTCTTATAACAAAAAACGATGTAGCGCCCACCTGTATCTAAGGGCCAATTTTTAATGCCGACTAGTTGAGGATTCTGAATGGTCAGGCCAGTTTCTTCGTATATTTCACGAATGACAGACTCGGCAAAGGCCTCGCCATTCTCAACATGTCCTCCTGGAAAGGCATAGCCAGACCAGCGATTATTTTCGGGTGAACGATACTGCATCACCACGCTCTGGGTTTCGAGGTCTTCAATCAGACAGATATTGGTTAAAATAGTTGCTTGGGCACGGGACATAGATTTGCTCGCTTTCTAAGTTATTAAAATGTATCTTCGTTGTATTTTACTTCTGACTTCATGATAAAGGGATTGACCAATTCATGATGGTCATAAGTAGTACGGGCCAAAAAACCTCTAGCAATGATGATTTCCTTATCTTCTATGCGATAGTCTATATTGATAGGGATGGCTGGATCCGAGATAACTGATAAAACAAAGAAAGCTGCAAACCAAAGGTAAAATGTCACCAATCCACTAAATATTTGAAAAATAAGGTGATACCATTTAGCATCTCTTGTTCTATAAAAGATTCTCCAGGGATGGATTAGGAAGGTCAAACAAAGAATGAAAAACCAACTATTCCACAAAATCGGCGTAAAAGATAGTCCAAAAACCAACAAC
>URCN01000097.1:0-6204 GCA_900546335.1 uncultured Streptococcus sp. | reverse complement strand
CTGTTTGGTATTGAGCCATGAGGCGTTTCAAAGCACCACGTTGGTCAAAGGCAAGAGCTGAGATAATGCCATTCTCGTCAGAAAGTTTTTGCAAGCAGGCTACTTTATTGGGACTTAATTGTAATTTACTCATAGACACTTCCTTATTTTTGATAGTCATGAATGATCACACCTTGTACCACACGGTTTACGGTACCAGTAGGAGACGGTGTATCTGGTTTGTTTTCTACCTTGAGTGAAGTCAAAAGGGCAAAGAGTTGGGCATAAACGATATAAGGGAAGACACGGTAAATATCGTTCAAGACACCGCCACAACCAAGTGCTACTTCTTTGACATTTTCAAGACCAGAGGCTTGATCACTCAAGAGCACAACACGACGAGCAATCTGATCACCAGCCACTTCACGAACCAAGTCCAAGTCGTACTTGCGAGTGTAGTCTGTCGTTGTACCAAATACCAAAACAACTGTATCTTCGTTGATCAATGATTTTGGACCGTGACGGAAGCCGACTGGGCTTTCATACATAGTCGCCACCTGACCAGCTGTTAATTCCAAAATCTTGAGCTGAGCTTCATGAGCAAGTCCAAAGAAAGGACCAGCACCAAGATAGATGACGCGGTTAAAGTCAAGGTCTACAAGCCCTTTAACATCTGCTACATTGTCTAGAACTTTGCGGGCAAGGCTAGACACAACTTCAAAACGTTCAGCTTTCACAGCAAATTCTGTAGGATCAAAAACCAAGAGAGCTGTTAGCATCATGGACGTAAAGCTAGAAGTCATAGCAAATCCAGCATCATTAGAGGCTGCTGGTTGCAAGAGCAAGAGATTGCGGTCATCACCATGAGCTTGAAGAGCCAATTTACCATCTGCAGCACATGTAATGGTCACTTGATAGAGGTCATCAACCAAGGCTTTAGCCAAATCAACCGTCGCCACACTTTCAGGTGAATTCCCACTACGAGCAAAGGAAACAAGGACAGTCGCCACATCTTTTTTCAAATAAGTTTCTGGATTGGCAACAATATCAGTTGTTGCAATGGCATTGAAATTCCATTTGCGTTCGTCATAGACTTCCTTAAAGTATGGTACCAAGGTATCTCCCACATAAGCAGAAGTCCCAGCACCCGTCAAGATAACCTTGATATAGTCATTTTTATCAGCGATTCCTTTCAGAAAGGCTGCAATTTCTTCACGTTTTGCTTGGTAAGATTCAAAAGCTTCTTTCCATACATCAGGCTGTTGGTAGATCTCACGAGTCGTGATTTCTGCACCCAGTTCAAGTAATTCTTCTTTTGTGTAATTTAGCATAGAGTTCCTCTAATCTATTATTGTTTCATTCCTATTGAAAATATGGGAATGGGAGTGACTCCCATTCCCATGTATATTCTATACAAGCTGTTCTAACGATTTTCACGTTGTCACATCTTATTGAATTGAGTTCCAACTAAAATCTTGGGGAAAAAGACCGATTATCGTCGGAGCATCGCTCCGTCCTCCTATCACCTATTTTCCCTGTGATTTTCACGTTGTCACATCTTATTCATCTTCGTCATCATCGAAGCCCGCTAACAGGTCGTTGACTTTTACGATGCTTTCTGCAGCACGGCTCTTGTAGTCCGCATCTGCACCTGTAAGGCTGGCATTGATAAATTCAATCACCATTGGAAGATTCATCCCTGCGTAGAGTTCAATGTCGCGACCTTCCATGATCAAACGGCTTACCACGTTACATGGTGTTCCGCCGAGAAGATCTGCAAAAACTAGGAAATCATCCAATCGTTCGATAGCAGCTTCAAATTTTGCAGTAAATTCTTCTGGGCCATCTTCTGGAAGAAGAGCCACTGTATGAATGTTGTCCTGTGGACCCATGATCATTTCTGTGCTACCTTTAAGTTCTTCACAGAAACGACCATGACTCACCAAAATTAACGATTTAGTCATAATCAATTACATTCCAAGTGCAAATTTACCAAGAGCAGAAAGAGCTACAGCAAGAACGATAATGATACCGATCGCTTTAGTAGAGTTCATACCTTTCTTACCAAGCAACCAGAAGATAAAGGCAGTAAAGATTGCTGGAAGCAAGCGTGGGAAGATTGAGTTCAAGATGTCTTGGAAGTCAATCATCTTTTCACCGATTGGCAATTTGTAAGAAATGTCAAAGTTGATCATTGTTGCTACAAGAGCACCCATCATGAAGACACCAAGTACAGATGCAGCGTCAATCAAAGCTGTCAAAGTACTTTGCATGTTGTTGATAAGGTTAACCCCTTCTTTGTAGGCAAATTCCAATTGTTTCCAACGGAAGATGTCATAAGCAACTGCAACTGCGATCCAAAGGAAGATACCCCATGGTTGGCCAGCGATCGCCATAGTTGCTGCGATAGATCCCATGATAGCAGGTACAAGTGAACCAAAGATTGTGTCTCCAAGAGGAGCGAATGGTCCCATCAAACCTGTCTTGATACCGTTAACGGCATCTTTTGAACCTACACCATCTTTTTCTTCCATGGCAAGGTCAAAACCAGCGATAATTGTGTGGAAGAATGGAGAAGTATTGAAGAATTGAGTATGAACTTTCATCATTTCTTTCAATTCAGGAGTTCCATCCCCATACATTTTACGCAATTGAGGCAAGATCATGTAAAGGTAACCAGAAGCTTGCATACGCTCATAGTTCCAACCTAATTGGAAAGTAAACAAGCTACGTTTGTTGATTTGATTAAAATCTTCTTTTGTAAGTTTGTAATTAGAATTCGTCATCTTCGATTTCCCCACTTTCTGATGGTGTAGAAGGTGCTGCTACAGCTACTTTTTGGCTGTTCTTAAAGTGAACAACTGCAAGGAAGATACCTACGATAGAGATACCGATCATAGACAAACCTTTGAAGTTGTTAGCAAAGCCAATCTTTTCAGCAACATCAGCAGGAAGAGTACCAAGGATACCCGCAACAGCTCCACCAAGACCTGTTACATATGAGTAAAGAACAGTCAACATAGCTGTCAAACCGAATCCCATTGCAAGGTAGTGAAGGTTACGTTTAACTGGAAGGTAACGAAGCAAGATTGCAAATCCGAGACCTGGAAGCATACGACCTGCAAGTGTCAAACCGTCTGCAACCCATTGGTATTCTTTAACAAGGTCTACTACTGATTGTACGAAAGCACCACCAAAAGCAAGAGCAAAGAACACTGGAAGGGCACGAGAAAGAGCCCATGGAAGCGCACCAAGTAGGTAGTTGCGTTCGATACCTTTGTAGTCAAAGCGTTCGATTGCAGCATCCACACGATGAGCGAAGAAAGTAGTCGTCATACGTCCAAGAACGTCGAAGTATGTCAAAAGTGCTGCTACTGGTACAGCGATTGTTGTAATCGCAAGGTCTGTATCAATACCTTGAGAGATAGAGAATGCTGTTGCAAGAACCGCACCAGAAGTTGCGTCGATACGAGAAGCACCACCGAAGGTACCAACCCCGAGAACGAACAACTGCAAGTTACCACCGATAAACAAACCAGTTGTCACATCTCCCATGATCAAACCAGTAATGAAACCAGCGAATACAGGGGAACCTGCAGATGAAACGATTGTCAACTCATCACAGATTTGATAAGCTGAGTACAAAGTGAGAAGTAAAATTTGCCACCATTGTATCATAACAATGACCTCCTAAAAATTTTTTCCTATTTTAATAAGCTCAAAAAGTCTGAAACTGGATCATTTGGAACCATTTGAGCAGTGAGTTTCACACCTTTTTCTGCTAGTTTGTGGAAGTCTTCCACATCCTTGTCTACCACGTTGATAGAACGTGTGATAGAGCGAGTTTCTGGTGTTTGAGACATATTGCCGACGTTGAGTGTTTCAAGCGGAACACCTGCTTCGACCAAACCAAGGAAACGGTCTGGTTTACGTGCAACGATAAAGAGACGTTGGCTATCGTATTTACCAGCAAGGATATTTGCTGCTGCTTTCTCAACTGGCAAGATACTGAGTTTCACACCTGGTGGTGTCGCAAGTTTCAAACCACTCTTTTCAATATCGTTGTTAACAACTTCGTCGTCTACAACCATAATGCGTGAAACATTTAGTTTTCCAGCCCAAAGATTGGCTACTTGACCGTGGATCAAACGTCCATCGATACGGCATCCTACAATTGTCATAAGTTTTCCCCCTTTATGTGTTTTAGTGTAGGTTTACGAGTTAAATGAATCTCTTCTTTATATTCGCCCTCAGTTTCAAAGATGATGATGCGGTTAGCACCTTCCTTGAGATAGCTATGAGGGATATAAAGTGAGAGGGTCGGGCCGACATTCCAGAAACGTCCTAGGTGACGCCCATTGACAAAAGCAACTCCCTTACCAAACTCAGACAAGTCTAAGTAGGTATCCTTCGGCTCTTCAACAGTAAAGTCGAAAGCGTAAAAGGCTGGTTGTCCTTCTGTCCATCCTTTTGAAAAATCAATCTTCTCAGGATTATCCAGTGGCAGTGGATATTGTTTCCAATTCAGTAAGAAATGCAGATCCTTGCAGACACCTGTTCGAATTCCTTTACGCTGCGTATCTGCCAAGAACTTATGTCCGTAGTTGACACGCCCCATATTTTCGATCAAGATGTCAATCTCTGAACAGCCTTCTCGATTTCCTTGACAGTAGATATCTTCACCAATCTCTGTCTGGTATTGAGTAGCAATCCATTGATCATCTACAAAGAGTTGAGCTCGGTCACGTCCATCGATGATACGGAGACGTTCCTCTTCTGCATCCCAACTTGCCTCAGTGCGGTAGAGAAGGTAGCCATAACTTTGACCAAGTTCTTCCATCGCTTTTGGATAGAGGCTTTCAGTAGGACTAGAGAGACTATCCAGAGTTTCAAACAAGGAAACTTTTTCGACCAATGGAATGGACCCTATCTCCATGCTTTCTTTATAGAGTGGTTCCAACTGTGGATACTCTGGGAAGTGTGTTGCCATCATCTTCTTGACTGCTAGGTATTTAGCAGTTGGATTTCCTTCTTCATCGAGAAGGGCATCATAATCGTAAGATGTAACCTGCGGCAAATCTAGAGTTCCTCGAGCCGAGCAACCATTCATGAAACCAAAGTTTGTTCCGCCATGGAACATATAAAGGTTGATGGAGCCTTGCTCTAACACCTCTCGAACGGCTTCTGCCAACTCTTTTGGATCACGCGTGATGATGGGTTCTTTCCAACGGTTGAACCAACCATCCCAGAATTCCATACACATGAGGGGCCATTTTTTGCCATGCTCATCAAAGAATTCTTGCATTTGTGAAAAGTTGTAAGGAGCCTTAGAACCGAAGTTCCCTGTCACAAAGAGATCATCTTCAATCAAGGTTCCGGCTTTCAGAGTAGCCCTCCAAGGACCGTCTGAAGTAAAGAGTGGGCAATCAATTCCTCGATCTTCCATCAATTTTCGAATCGCTCTCAGATAAGACTTATCTTCTCCATAAGATCCATACTCATTTTCGACTTGCATCATGAGAATGTTTCCGCCATTTTCCAACAAGCGAGGTACAAGCCTCGGCAATAATTGGTCATAATAGCGAGCAACTGCTTCGATGTAGGCCGGGTCGGATGAACGGATTCGCATGTTCTTAGTTAAGAGCCAAGCTGGTAAACCGCCGAACTCCCACTCAGCACAGATAAATGGAGACGGACGCACAATAGCGTAGAGACCCAAATCCTGTGCGATTTGGAGGAATCTCTCCAAATCCTTAGCACCTTCAAAATTAAACTCCCCTTCAACAGGTTCATGTAAATTCCATGCTACATAAGTCTCGACTGTATTAAAGCCAAGCGCTTTTAAGTTGTAGAGCGAATGATACCAATCCTCCGTTGGAATTCTAAAATAATGAATGGCGCCGGACAAAATCTTGAACGGTTTTCCATCTAAATAGAAATCGTCCTCAATTTTAAATCTTGTCATATTACTACCTCTGACGAATTAAGTTTGCGCTTTCATTTATTATAATATTAACTATAATCAAATCTTTTGCATTTGTCAATAGGTTTTAGAAAATTATTTAAAATTTTTCTATTTTTTTACTTACCGTTTACCGAAATTATCTAAAAATAGCATGAAAACGATCTTTTTATGTATGATAATTCACAAGAACATCAAATGAATTTTTTTACATGTAAAATAACATTTTTAGTCTATTATTTTAATTTTTTGACCTTAATACT
>URCN01000096.1:0-6320 GCA_900546335.1 uncultured Streptococcus sp. | reverse complement strand
GACCTGAAGGATAATCAAGGTCATAGCAGAGAAAATCAGGGTGAACACTCCGAAGTTTCGAATGAAATAGCTGAAATCATCCGCATACCATGTTTTTTTTAGTTTATTGAACATCTTTTAAAATATACCCGACACTACGCAAGGTTTGAAGATTTTCAGCAAAGGCTGTCCCCTTCAATTTCTTACGAACTTTTGAAACATAGACTTCTACAACGGAAATAGTCGTATCGCTATCAAATCCCCATAGACGATCAAAAATTTGTGTCTTGGGAAGAATGACATTTTGATTTTGAAGGAAGTAAACCAATAACTCAAACTCTTTTCCGAGCAGTTCCACAGGCGTATCTTCCACTTTTACTTCATTCGTTGAAAGGTTGACGACAACATCCCCATAGGTCAAGGTATTTTCGTTAAACTTGCCTGAACGTTTGAGAAGGGCTTGAATCCGCATTTTGAGTTCTTCTAGGTAGAAAGGTTTGGTGAGGTAGTCATCCGCTCCCAATTCAAATCCATGCCCCTTGTCATCCAAACTTTCCTTAGCAGTCATGATAAGGACAGGAGTTGTAATTCCTTTTTCACGCAATTCTTTCAAAACTTGGAAGCCATTTTTTTCAGGCAACATGAGGTCAAGCAGAATCAAGTCATAAACACCACTTTCTGCTTCGTAGAGCCCCTCTTCTCCATCAAAGACCTGCATGACATCTGCAAAATCATCCAAAAAGTCAAATACTGAGTTTGACAGGCCCAGGTCATCTTCTACTAATAAGATTTTTATCATCAGAAACTCCTCCTTGTTATGATTATTATACCAAAATTGCCTTAAAAAAAACTCAACTCTCTCTTCTTTTCAGATAGAAAGTTGAGTTTTTGTTTACATTTTGAACGAATTAAGCTTTGGCATATTGGGCTACAACAGTTTCGACTGCTGCTTTCTCACGCTTAATCAAGTCAACACGCGCTGCGATATCCTTGATTCCCATCTTGATATTACGGCTAAGAGCGAGGTCAGAGAGTTGTGGTTCAAAGAATTCCTTGTACTCTGCCAAGCGTTGCTCTGTTTTAAAGATGTGTGATGGGAAGATGACAAAACTATCAAAGCTCATATCCCCACCAAGGGCCGCCTTGATCCAATCCCAGTTTTCACGCGCCCAAACCCAAACAGTTTCTTGAGTAGCCTTGTGTCCAAGGAATTGGAGATACCAAGAAGAAAGGTCCTGTGGTTTGACCACAAATTTATCTTTCCATGAGTCAATCAAGGTTTGGATATTGTCCGCATCTGTACTGTAGGCTAGAGCTGCTGCCAACTGGCGTTTGAAGACCGCATCCGTTGCATGAGTGTAGAGGTCCAGATAAGTTACGACCAAGTCCTTGGTCTCATGGTGTTTCATTTCATTGATGAGCACTTGAGCACGGATTGCTGCTGGAAGGCCTGCAAGATTCTCCTTGTGAGCTGCAAAGATTTGACTAGCGACTTGACTAGCTTCTGCTTCATTTGAGCGAATCATCATGGAAATGGTCAACTGACGAACCAATTCATCTTCATCTGATTCCCCATCTTTGGCTTCAAAACCAAGACGGTCATAGTTGTGACGAGCCAATTTAGCAACGAGTGTGTTAAAGGCTTTCTCAGTTTCTGTTCCTTCATCGATAAAGCGCTCAAGGGCAGCAATCACTTGAGAAACAGCTGAAACTACCAGATAAGACTCTTCCTTAGCAAGTTTTTCAAGTACTGGAAGCAAGTCTGCATAAGAAATGTGCCCTGCCTCAGCCAACAAACGACGTTCTTGAACAATTTGCAGTTTGCTTGTGTTATCAAGTGTCTCTAGCTCAGCAAGAACAGCTTCTAACAAGTCTCCTTGATAGTCGGTAATATAGTGGGCAGTATTTTCAGTGTTGAGACGAAGAGCCCCTTCATTTTCAGCAAGAAGAGCTACGTAGCCAGGGATTTCGATACTTTCAGTTTCGAGTGTATCTGGCAAGCCTTTCCAGTTGCTGTTGAGTGGCACAACCCAGAGACGGTTCTTGTCTTCGTGCTCACCGATAAAGAATTGTTTTTGCGAAATCTTCAAGACGTCATTTTCAACTTTGACAGTGAGAACTGGGTATCCAGGTTGTTCCAACCAAGAATCCATGAAGGCTGCAACATCACGTCCTGATGCTTGTCCGAGAGCATTCCAAAGGTCACGACCAATGGTGTTGCTGTACTGGTGCTTTTCAAAGTAAGCATGCAAGCCTTTAGCGAAATCAGCATCTCCGAGCCAACGGCGAAGCATGTGCATGAGACGGCTTCCTTTGGCATAGACGATAGCGCCATCAAAGAGCGTATTGATTTCATCTGGGTGTTTAACTTCAACATGGACAGACTGAACACCATCCGTCGCATCGCGTTTAAGTGCCGCTGGAACACCACCTGTTTGGAAATCTTCAAAAATATTCCAACTTGGCTCGATGGCATCGACACAGACGTATTCCATCATGTTAGCGAAGCTTTCATTGAGCCAGAGGTCATCCCACCATTTCATAGTAACGAGGTTACCAAACCATTGGTGAGCCAACTCATGTGCTACAACTAGGGCAACTTGTTGACGGCTAGCAAAGGTTGAGTTCTCATCCACAACCAAGTAAACTTCACGGTAAGTCACAAGACCCCAGTTTTCCATTGCACCTGCTGAGAAGTCAGGAAGGGCGATGTGGAGCGATTGAGGAATTGGATACTTAACTCCGTAGTAATCTTCGTAAAACTCGATTGAGCGAACGGCGATGTCCAGTGAGAAATCAAGGTTTGATAGGGGGTGGGCTTTGGTTGAGTAGACACCAACGAGAGTACCATTTTTAGTTTTAGCAGTAACCCCTTGCAAATCACCAGCTACAAAGGCTAACAAGTAAGAAGACATGCGAGGTGTTGTCTCAAACTTCCAGACGCCTGTTTCCTTACGGTCTTCCACATCAATTTCTGGCATGTTTGACAGGGCCACTTCACCTTCCGCTTGGTCAAAACGTAGAGCGAGGTCAAAAGTTGCTTTGGCTTCAGGCTCGTCCACACATGGGAAGGCTTCACGCGCAAAATGGCTTTCAAACTGAGTAGACAGGACTTCCTTCTTGACACCATCAACTGTGTAATAAGAAGGGTAAATCCCTGTCATGTTGTCTGTGATTTTTCCTGAAAAAGCGATGACCAATTCAACTTGACCAGTCTCAGCCAATTCGATATGAAGGGCTTCATTGTCATGGTCAACTGTAAACGGACGAGCTTGACCCGCAACTTCTACAAAAGCGATTTCCAAATCTTTTTGGTGAAGGGAAATACGGTCAGTCTTGGCTTGACCAGTGATGGTCACCTTCCCAGAAAAGGTCTTGGTCTCACGACTCAAGTCTAAAAATAAATCATAGTGTTCAGGAACAAATTGCGTAATAAAATGTTCAACTGCTTGCATAGTTTTCTCCTATTCTAAGTTTAAGAGTTTTACTCTTCTTCAAACAAACTTATTATATCATGTTTTGCTTTAGAAAAAAGGATTGGACGGTAATTTCCAAAACTTTCTTCCTTCTGCAGTCTAGAGTGGGTAGACCTTGCGAAATTCTTCCAAAACAACCTTGCTGTCAGGTGTAAAAGTCAGTCCTGCCTCTCTCAGCCACTCGGCGAAACAGTCTTCATGAACCTGACGCCAATAGGCTAAAGATTTGTCTCCCTCACCTTCCTTATAGGCATGGTCAGCAGAAACTTGATGAAAGGGCTGAACGGAAACCTTAGTAATTTCGACAATGCAGACAGCTCGATCTTGGCTATCTAAAATGATGTCAAAGGTTCCTTCTCGTGGAAGAGGTTCGTCTTCTATTGCATAGAGGTCGTAGGCTGAGGCAGTTGCTGTCTTTTCGCCTTTTAAAACCAAATCTGCCAAGAGATCTGCTTCCACTCCAAAAGCCCAGGCATCTATCTCATCTCCGATAGAGGGGTTGATTTGCTTGTAGTCATTCCACATTTCTTGCGGTGTCATGGGTTGCTCCTTTGTAATTTTTTACTTACTTCTTTTATACGTTTGAGGTGGTCTGGATGATCAATCTCTAAATTAAAAATCTCTGGAATAGAACTGTAGTGGATAATACACTTGATACCCATCTGATTCATTTTTTGTATGAAAGAAGTATTCAGATAGCCTGCTACAGCAAAGTCAATCTTTTTTATCCTTGCTTTATCCTGCATATCTCTTAGCATATCTAACATTATTGGACTTTCCATATCATGCCATTGACTGTTTCTCACAGTCGCAAAAACAAAAGAAGTCAAATCATTCATTCCAACTATAATCTTTGAAATACCAGTTTCCAGTATCCTGTCCAAGTCAAAATAAGCTGACGGTAATTCAATCATTGTGCCGACTTTTCCAGTAAAACCATGCTCACGCAATACTCTAATAGCTTGTTTTAACTGCTCAGCATCATTGATAAAAGGAAAAATAACAGACAGATTGGGATTTGTTTGATAAACTTCTGTAACGACATGTGCTTCAGCCTGAAATTCATCAGGACACGCCAGCAAGCGCCTAGTTCCTCTATAACCAAACAAGGGATGATTTTCATCAAAATGCTCTTTAGTCCCCTCTAAACAATTAGCTTCTGTATTTGTTAACTCTGAAAAACGATACCAAACCTCTTCATCTGAGTACAAGGAGCAAATGGTATCTAGATAATCTTTTACAAATTGTTGACAACTTGCTAATAGGATATTTTGATTGAGCTCTCTCAGTAAGTATTCTCCACGAATCATACCGACGTGGTGCAATAACTGAGGATAAACTTTTTCAACAATTTGTTCGCCACTAAGGACAAGTTGGTTTCTCATCATTCACCTTCCAATTCATATACAAGGTCTTGTCCAGCTCTGGAAATCCTAATAATTCAGACTTAATCTTCAAGACTAATGGTGATGCATTTTCTTCTGTGATTTTCTGAATATCCATCCAAACATATCCGAGTGAATCATTCGCACCATCAGAGACAGCTTCCGAAATAGTAACTTGAGCTTCCTTCTCGTTGACCTCAATATCATAAAATGCCATGATATGGTGAACCACACAATTTTTTAACTCTTCCCTGACGAAAATATCGTAGATTCGAGGATTGGAGTAGCTTCTAACAGTAAATCCTGTCTCTTCCATAACTTCTCTAATCAGCGTTTCCGTCAGTCCTTCACCAAGTTGCTGACTACCACCGGGTAGATCATAACGATGTTGATAAGGGCCTCTCGTTTTTTCAATGCAGAGTAACTTCCTATTTTCAAAGCAAACAGCATAGACTCCAAAGTGTTTTTTGATTTCCATCCAACTCCTCCTACTTCAAAGACCAGCCACCATCAATAGTCAGGATTTGTCCTTGCATGGCGCTCGCTTTTCCACTTGCTAAGAAAAGGCTAATCACTGCTACTTCCTCTGGCTCAATCCAGCGTTTGATGGGCGTTTCACTAGCCACCCAGTCAGCTAAGCCACCTGGTTCAAAGTCGGCAGCGGTCATAGCTGTCTTGACTGCCCCTGGAGCAATCCCAAAGACCTGAATACCATCCTCAGCATAGTCTAGAGCCAACTGCTTGGTAAAGCCAGCTAAGGCGTGCTTAGACGAGGTATAGGCGTGACCACCTCCGCCAGCTAGACTTGAAGCAATCGAACACATATTGATGATAATTCCTTTTTTATTTTCCAGCATTTGCGTCAAATAATAACGAGTCAACTCAACAGGAGTCATATAGTTGATTTCAAAAATCTCTTGAATTTCCTGGGCTGATTGTTCCAAAAGTGGTTTGAAATCATCCAAAACTCCAGCAGTATTGCACAAGACATCCACCTGAGGACACCAGTCAAAAATTGGCTCCAAGTCCAAGGTCAAATCTCTCTGTAAAAAGTGAAAATCACGCTCTAAGAGTGGATTTTCACCTTGGTCAACTCCATAAACTTGATAGCCATTCTCTAAAAAGAGTCGTGCTTGAGCCAGACCAATCCCTGAACTTACTCCCGTCATCAATACACGTCTAGTCATGGACTTCTACCCAGTCCGTCGCCAAAACATCACAAGGTGTCGGGCTCCACATGGAAAAACCTTCTCCCTCCCCAGACACGTTGATTAGGAAATAGGGCGTCACTTCAAGTGCAATCCCGTTTTGCTCGATAGTGTCAAAGAGTTGGACATAGTTTTCAGCCCCTCCCCAACCAGTTCGTACATATTTTTTCTTGGCCTTTAACCCAGGCAGGATTTCTTCAAAAGTCATGATGTTCTCCTTTAATTCTACATTCTTCATTTAATTATAACAAAAAACCGTTTTCCAACGGCTT
>URCN01000095.1:0-6328 GCA_900546335.1 uncultured Streptococcus sp. | reverse complement strand
TTTTTTATATCCATCTTCATTCCAAAATTAAGTACATAATTTTATCCTAATACCAAATTACTACTGAAAAATTTATTTTCTCCCGATATTCCCTTGCACAAATCCCGTGAAAACGCTACAATATTAGTAGACTATTATTAGGAGGATGGGATTATGAAAATATCCAAAGTTACCATTACAATTGCTTCTACACTTGCTTCCGTCATTTTACTGACTGGCTGTGGCACAAATTCGGCAAATTCACAGACAACACAAAGTAGTACATCTGATAATCAGGTTACAATGACCTATGATCAGTTGCGTTCAAGAGAGAACACTATGTCAACTCTTTGGTATCAAAAAGCAGCTGAGACCAAGGCACTCTATCTACAAGGTTACAATGTCGCTACTGATCGTTTAAAAGAACTACTAAAAACACAGACAGATAAACCCTACTCTATCGTTTTGGACTTAGACGAAACCGTATTAGACAACAGTCCTTATCAAGCTCAAAATGTCAAAGACGGAACAGCATTTACCCCAGAAAACTGGGATGTCTGGGTAAAAAAAGCTGCAGCCAAGGCTGTACCAGGTGCTAAAGACTTTCTCCAATTTGCAGACCAAAACGGTGTCCAAATTTACTATGTATCTGACCGCACGATAGATCAGGTAGATGATACGATCAAAAACCTAGAAAATGAAGGAATTCCTGTACAAAGCCGCGATCATCTCATGTTCTTAGAAAAAGGCGTCAAATCTAAAGAAGGTCGTAGACAAGCAGTCCAAGAAAAAACCAACTTAGTCATGCTACTAGGAGACAATCTTGTGGACTTTGCAGAGTTTTCAAAGACCTCTGAAACTGAGCGCAACCAAAAATTAGAGGAATTACAAAAAGAGTTTGGTGAGAAATTCATCATTTTCCCTAACCCAATGTACGGATCATGGGAAAGCACTGTTTACAATGGTAATAAATTGGATGCCAAGGGTCAAACTGAAGAGCGCCAAAAAAACTTACAAGGTTTTGATAAATAAAATAAGAGAGCTATCTACCAGTTTACACCAACTATAAGATATCGTATTTGCGAGAATAGCGAAAAAAGACGATTTCCAAGCAGAAATCGTCTTTTTTACTATTTTATCTTGTACTTGGTATAAACTAGTATATATTCCACTAGATAGTATGCTCTATCGCTTGTACCACTTCCACCTGTTGCTGAATCCATGGGTGTTCATCACCAATCGACTCAACTGATTGAATTTTTTTATAACCCCTCTTTCATGGCAAAGTAAGCACGTATTTTGGGTGCCACTTGCGTGCCGAAGAGTTCAATAGCTCTCAAAACTTGATCATGTGGCATAGAACCAAGCGGTAGGTGCAACATAAAGCGGTCCAAGCCTAAATCCTCAATCATGCGAATCAATTTTTCTGCCACCTGATCAGGATTTCCCACAAACATGGCACCATTTGGACCAACTTGCTCCAAATATTGCTCATAGGTCAACTCCTGCCAGTGTGGACGGTCCTTGGAAATAGCGTCCACCACTTGCTTGGTCGGATGGAAATAATCTTTCACCGCCTGCTCGCCATCTTCAGCAATCCAGCCCCAAGAATGAGCACCCACTTTTAGGTCTTTATCCGCATGACCGGCCTCCCTACCAATCTCACGATAAGCTTGAATCAATTTCTTGAAGTAACGCGGATTGCCACCGATAATAGCATAGACAATCGGCAACCCCGCCTGAGCAATCTTCACTGTTGATTCGACATGACCACCTGTCGCCACCCACAATGACAATTTGTCCTGAACAGGACGAGGATAGACTTCTTTTCCAGCGATGCTTTGAGTCAATTGTCCCTGCCAGTTCACTTTGGTGCTTTCATTTGCCAGCTGAAGCAGGTCTAACTTTTCATCAAAGAGAGCTTCATAGTCTTTCAAGTCATAGCCAAACAGAGGGAAGGATTCGGTAAATGAACCACGCCCAGCCATAATCTCCGCACGGCCATTTGACAAGGCATCGATGGTGGCATATTGTTGGAACAAGCGAATCGGGTCCATGCTTGAGAGAATGCTGACCGCACTAGTCAAACGAATCTTCTTGGTATTGACTGCCCCAGCTGCAAGAACAATCTCTGGCGCCGATACCGCAAAGTCCTCCCGATGATGCTCCCCAATCCCGTACACATCCAAACCAACCTTATCAGCCAGCTCTATCTCTGCCACCAGCTGACGAATGCGTTCATCATGACTGTAAAGTTGCCCAGTCGCTTCCAGAACTGTTGTTTCACCAAATGTTGAAATTCCTAATTCTACCATCCCGTTTCCTCGCTATCTCTTTTAGTTTTAGGGTATTTTATCACTAATTAGTTTTATTTTCAATACATTTGCTCATTAGAAAAAGTCTAGATGAACTAGACTTTCTTAGTTTATTCTACTGTTACTGACTTAGCAAGGTTACGTGGTTTGTCCACATCAAGGCCACGGTGGAGTGTTGCAAAGTAAGCGACCAGTTGCGTTGGTACGACCATTGAGATTGGTGAGAGGTAAGGGTGGACGGTCGTAAGGACGATATCGTCTGTCTCTTTAGCAACATTTTCCTCTGCAATAGTGAGAACCTTGGCACCACGGGCTGCGACCTCTTGGATATTTCCACGAGTGTGGTTAGCAAGGACTGGATCTGACAAGAGGGCCAAGACAGGCGTTCCTTCTTCAATCAAGGCAATGGTTCCGTGCTTGAGTTCTCCTGCCGCAAAGCCTTCACACTGGATGTAAGAAATCTCTTTGAGTTTGAGGCTCGCTTCCATGGCTACATAGTAGTCTTGACCACGTCCGATGTAAAAGGCGTTACGAGTTGTTTCAAGAAGGTCACGAACCTTGGCATCAATGGTTTCTTTTTCTGAAAGGGTTGATTCGATAGACTGAGCCACGATTGACAACTCATGAACCAGGTCAAAGGTTTGGGCTTTGGCATTGCCGTTTGCTTCACCGACTGCTTTTGCTAGGAAGGCAAGTGCTGCGATTTGTGCTGTATAGGCCTTGGTTGAGGCCACAGCAATTTCAGGACCCGCGTGAAGAAGCATGGTATGGTTGGCTTCACGAGAAAGAGTTGAGCCTGGAACGTTTGTCACTGTCAAGCTTGGAATTCCCATTTCATTAGCCTTAACCAAAACCTGACGGCTATCAGCTGTTTCACCAGACTGGCTGATAAAGATAAAGAGTGGTTTCTTGCTGAGAAGCGGCATAGCATAACCCCACTCAGATGAAATTCCAAGTTCAACAGGTGTATCTGTCAGTTCTTCCAACATCTTCTTAGAAGCAAATCCTGCGTGGTAAGATGTTCCAGCTGCAAGGATGTAGATGCGGTCTGCGTCTTGAACAGCCTTAATGATAGCAGGGGCAACCACTACTTGACCTGCCTCATCTGTGTAGGCTTGGATGAGTTTACGCATCACCGTTGGTTGCTCAAAACAGTGTTTTGAGGTTGTGGATAGAACTGACGAAGTCAGTAACCATACTTACAGCAAGGTGAAGCTGACGTGGTTTGAAGAGATTTTCGAAAAAGATTAAATATACTCTACAATTTGATCAATCAATTCTTGGTCGTCTAAACCTGTAACTTGTATAACAACATCTTTGACTGATTGTTTAGCCAGCAATTCACCTAATCGAACACTTTCTTCATCATTTACATCGCGATAGTCAAAGGCATAGCCAACTGTTTTAAGTAGGTTTTCATAAGACAAACCGCGTTCTTTCAATTCACGAATCGGTCGGATGAATCGTTCATTATAACCTAATTTTCGGATTGGAGTACGAGCTACCCGGCTAACCTCATCCACTATGAAAGGATTTTCAAAACGTTCTATAATGACTTTGTGATAATTTTCCAACTCTTTTTTATCAAAGTTCCATTTGGCAATCAAGAGACTGCGAATTTCAGCTAAAACGGCTTCAATCTGAGACTTGATATCAGGATTCTGGAGAGCTTCCAAAATTGTCTTGGCACCATAATGAGCACCAATGTAAGCTGAAGTTGCATGGCCAGAATTGACTGAAAAAAGTTTTCGCTCAATAAAAGGTTCCAAATCTTCTTCATAATGAACATCTTCTAGACGTAAATCTGGATTTTTAAGACGCTTGGTTTCCACGACCCATTCATTAAAGGGCTCGACCACAACAAAAAGAGGATCTTCGTGACTTTGTGCTGGAACAATCCTGTCTACTGCAGCATTTGGAAAACCTATGTAGTTCTCAGCAAATATCAAACCTTCCGGACTTAAATATTTCTTGACTTCTTGATAGAGAAATTGAGATCCACCAATCATATTTTCACAGGCCATAACATCCAATGCTTGCGTATTTCCTGCAGCCCGTCGAGCTTCGATTCCCTTAGCTAGAAGTTCAGCGATAAAAGGGAGTATATTAGGTCCGATTGCAGTAGTAATGATATCCGACTTTTGAATCGCTTCAATAACTTGCTCAGGATGTTCCTTACTATTAATGCCAGCCACATTAGCTATCTCTATGCGGGGCTGTCCTTCCTGAGCAATTTCAATTTCATACTTGCTCTTTTCATTCAGAGCATGAATTATCTGATTATTGACATCCACAAAATCAATATTAAAACCATTTTTGAATAGAATTTCGCCTATAAAACCTCGACCGATATTACCGGCACCAAAATGAACAGCATGTTTCATTGAATTTCTCCTTTTCTTGTTTGAGGGACATATATACTAGATGATAAATGAAGAAATTCGATTATTCAACATCATCAAGTAAGCGCAATACTTCCTCTTCTGACTGAGCATCTGCTAATTTAAGAACATTATCTACATCTGCACAGAAGATAGAAATTTTCTGAATAATTTCTAAGTGTTCATTACCAATACCAGCAATACCAAAAAGAACCGTTGCCACTTGAGGGTTAGATTCATTCCCAAAGTCAATCCCTCTAGGGACTTGAACGACTGTAATACCAGACTTTAGGACATCCTTTTTTGCTGCATCTGTTCCATGTGGTATGGCGATAAAGTTACCCATATAAACAGATAGCTCTTTATCACGCTCAATCATGGCTTCAATATAGTCTTCATTAACATATCCACCCTCATAAAGAACTTCCCCACAATAACGGATAGCTTCCTCCTTGTTAGAAAATTGTTTATTAAGCTTAATCAAATGTTTTTCAAGTTTCATGTTAGTTCTCCAATTTCTTAATTTTTTCGTTAAAAATAGTATTTAGCATCTCATAAATAATGGATTGATTTCCCGTCTTGTAAATCTCTGTATAAAGATGATTTTCAATAATCGACTGACTGATAGCTGTCATTAAATCTCTCACTTCCTCGCTAGCCTCCTTAGACATAAGCATCAGCAGACACCTTCTGACCTCTTCTTCCTCTCGTTTCATTGACAATGCGGAGATAGGTAGTTTGAGTTCAAACATAGTAAAACTATTTGTTGTTACCTTGCTAGACTGACTATGTAAAAGTACCAGACCAGTATTAGGAATAGCCATAGGACTATTATGGAAGTGTGATAATAATTTTCTTGTTAGATAATCACAGTCACTCACATTCTTCTGATATTGGATGATTTGTTCTACCGTGCGCTCAAATGATTGCTCATTCTCCAATTGTACCAGCTCAAATTGACTCAAAAGCTGACTGCTAGATATCAAATAATCTTGCAAGTCATAACTTTTCTCTGGGGCGATAGCATCACGCGCGACAATTGTACGATGTGCCTGCACATACTGAAGCCGTTCCTGCAATTCAAGCAATTCCTTGACGGTTGGAAAACTAGAAATTACATCGATTTCCTTATTAGACTGCGGCTTGGTAGATAAAATATAATCATACTGACTGAGATCAATACTGTGGTAATCTACTAGAGACTGAATATCTATCCACTCTACAAAAGGAGCAACACTCTTAATTTTACTGACTAATAAATCTCTAGTGACCCGACGTTCGTCCGTTAAAAGCAAAATACGGACTGGATAAATCTCTGGACTGCGACCTAAGCTAGAGATAAAATGCAGGGCAATCATGCCATACTCATACTCTGTATGAAGATATTTCGGAAAAATATCATTCACCAAAAGACTGATGACTGTATAAAGAAATTTATTTCTTTCAACTAAAAGCTTGACAGATTCTGGTAAATTTTCACCCTGAAAAAGAATAGGGACGCCTAAACTGAGCCGAATATGATGGAAAAGAAAATTGAATAAAACCTTATCCTTAAAAAAGTCAATCTTGGTGTACATGGAAACCGTATCAATCAGATTTGAAATATTGTAGAAAAATTCACCATCAAATTTCTCCGTAAAGAGCGGATTTTCC
>URCN01000094.1:0-6387 GCA_900546335.1 uncultured Streptococcus sp. | reverse complement strand
ATCGAAAAAAGTGAATAAATGGGCGTCTTTTCCCTATTTCTCTGTTTGTTTACTCCTAAGAAACTAAATTATGGTATAATATAAGGGAATTTCTAGAGAAAAGAGAAGATTATGTCAAATTATGCCATTATTTTAGCAGCGGGTAAAGGTACTCGCATGAAATCAGATCTTCCAAAGGTACTTCATAAAGTAGCTGGAATTTCGATGTTAGAACATGTTTTTCGTAGTGTTGGTGCTATTCAACCTGAAAAAACAGTCACTGTAGTTGGTCACAAGGCTGAGCTAGTTGAGCAAGTATTGGCTGGTCAGACAGACTTTGTTACCCAATCAGAACAACTAGGAACTGGGCATGCTGTCATGATGGCGGAGCCTATTCTCCAAAATCGTACAGGCCACACCTTGGTTATCGCTGGGGATACTCCTCTGATCACAGGTGAAAGTTTGAAAAACCTCTTGGATTTCCATATCAACCACAAAAATGTGGCAACTATTTTAACAGCTGAAGCAGCTGATCCTTTTGGATATGGTCGAATTGTCCGCAACGATAACGCAGAAGTTCTTCGTATTGTTGAGCAGAAAGATGCCACAGACTTTGAAAAGCAAATTAAGGAAATCAATACAGGAACTTATGTATTTGACAATGAACGTCTTTTTGAAGCTCTTAAAAACATCAACACCAACAATGCCCAAGGTGAGTACTATATTACTGACGTGATTGGTATTTTCCGTAATGCGGGTGAGAAGGTTGGCGCCTATACTCTCAAAGATTTTGATGAAAGTCTTGGGGTAAATGACCGTGTGGCTCTTGCGACTGCGGAAGCAGTGATGCGTCGTCGTATCAATCAAAAGCACATGGTTAATGGTGTTAGCTTTGTCAATCCTGAAGCAACATACATCGACATTGATGTTGAGATTGCTCCGGAGGTACAAATCGAAGCCAACGTTACCTTGAAAGGTCAAACGAAGATTGGTGCGGAGACTATTTTAACAAATGGAACTTATATCGTAGATAGTACCGTTGGAGCTGGAGCCGTGATTACGAATTCCATGATTGAGGAAAGTAGTGTTGCGGACAGTGTGACAGTCGGTCCTTATGCCCATATCCGTCCAGGTTCAAGTCTTGCTTCTCAAGTTCACATTGGAAATTTCGTAGAAGTTAAAGGTTCTTCAATCGGTGAAAATACCAAGGCAGGTCATTTGACCTATATCGGAAACTGTGAAGTGGGTAGCAACGTTAATTTTGGTGCGGGAACTATTACAGTCAACTATGATGGCAAAAATAAATACAAAACTGTCATTGGCAATAATGTCTTTGTTGGATCAAACTCAACTATTATTGCTCCTGTAGAACTTGGGGATAATTCTCTGGTTGGAGCGGGTTCAACTATTACCAAGAATGTTCCTGCTGATGCCATTGCTATCGGCCGTGGAAGACAAGTTAATAAAGATGAGTACGCAACACGCTTACCTCATCATCCGAATAACCAGTAGGAGTTTGCCATGGAATTTGAAGAAAAAACGATTAGTCGGAAGGAAATCTATCAAGGTCCTATTTTCAAACTGGTACAAGATCAGGTGGAACTACCAGAAGGAAAGGGTACTGCCCAACGTGACTTGATTTTTCACAATGGAGCTGTTTGTGTATTAGCTGTGACAGCCGAGGATAAAATCGTTCTCGTTAAGCAATATCGGAAGGCCATCGAGGCTGTTTCTTATGAGATTCCCGCAGGAAAACTGGAAACTGGTGAAAATGCGGATCCAATGGCAGCAGCTCTTCGGGAATTAGAAGAAGAGGTTGCCTACACAGCTAAGTTAGAACTGTTGTACGATTTCTATTCTGCGATTGGATTTTGTAATGAAAAACTAAAACTCTACCTCGCTAGTGATTTGGTCAAGGTGGAAAATCCTCGCCCACAAGATGATGATGAAACCTTGGAAGTCCTAGAAGTAAGTCTAGAGGAATCCAAGAACCTGATCCAGTCAGGTCATATCTGTGATGCCAAGACCATTATGGCGATCCAGTATTGGGAACTACAAAAGAAATAGAGGAGAAACCCATGGGAAAACCTTTATTAACAGACGAAATGATTGAACGTGCCAATCGTGGTGAGAAAATATCAGGACCACCTCTTAAAGATGATGAGGAAACAAAGATCCTACCAACGTCTTCACAACATTTTGGTTATTCACGTTCCAGAGACCACGGTTTTAGTCAAGATACACTTACAATAGAAGTAGAGCCAACGATTCATAAGAGCCGTCGTATTGAGAACACCAAGAGAAATGTTTTTAATTCGAAACTCAATCGCATCTTATTTGCTGTAATTTTACTTTTGATTTTGTTAGTGTTGGCAATGAAACTCTTGTAATTGAAAGGACTTGAAATGAAAATTGGAATCATTGCTGCCATGCCAGAAGAACTCCTATATTTGACTCAGAATTTGGACAAACCTAAAGAAGTCCAAGTCCTTGGAAATACTTACTACACTGGCTCTGTTGGCAATACAGAAGTCGTTCTAGTTCAGAGTGGGATTGGAAAGGTCATGTCGGCTATGAGTGTAGCTATTCTAGCTGACCATTTTCAGGTAGAAGCTATCATCAATACAGGATCAGCAGGTGCTCTTGCCGAAGGGATTGCTGTTGGTGATGTCGTGATTGCAGATAGACTAGCTTACCATGATGTGGATGTGACTGCTTTTGGTTATGCTTATGGCCAAATGGCTGGTCAACCTCTTTACTTTGAATCAGCCAAAACCTTTATAGCCAAAATCCAAGAGAGTCTATCTCTGTTAGACCAAAACTGGCACCTAGGCTTGATTGCTACAGGAGACAGTTTTATAGCTGGAGATGATAAGATTACTAGTATCAAATCCCACTTCCCTGATGTTTTAGCAGTTGAAATGGAAGGGGCAGCCATTGCACAAGCAGCTCAGTCTCTTGGCCTACCTTTCCTAGTCATTCGTGCCATGAGTGACAATGCCAATCACGAAGCCTCTGTCTCTTTTGATGAGTTTATTATCGAAGCTGGACGTCGTTCTGCCCAAGTATTACTAGCCTTTTTAAAGGCCTTAGATTAAGCGGAAATTTGACAGTTTATCTAGCTTATGATAAGATTTAAATAAAGAAAAGCTAGAAAACGTTTCAGAGGATATTATGAGTATTGAAATGACCGTCAGTGAGATTGCAGAGGTCTTAGGACTATCTCGTCAAGCAATCAACAATCGTGTCAAAGAACTTCCAGAAGAGGACACGAAAAAAAATGACAAAGGTGTAACTGTAGTTACTCGAAGTGGCTTGATCAAGCTAGAGGAAATCTACAAAAAAACGATTTTTGAAGATGAACCAGTCAGTGATGATGTTAAACAACGTGAACTGATGGAAATCTTGGTCGATGAGAAAAATGCTGAAATTCTTCGTTTGTACGAGCAGCTCAAGGCAAAAGACCGCCAGTTATCAGAAAAAGATGAACAGATGCGTATCAAAGACCGACAGATTGCTGAAAAGGACAAACAGTTGGACCAACAGCAACAGTTAACTCTTCAAGCGATGAAGGATCAAGAAACCTTGAAACTCGAGTTGGACCAAGCAAAAGAAGAAGTCCAAGCAACCAAAAAAGGCTTTTTTGCTCGCCTTTTTGGAGGAAAATAAAGAAGCTGTTTGGGTTACTCACTAACCTAATGGCTTCTTTTATTGTTTATAGTTTAGTTTGGGTAGTAATTGAGGTAAATAATGGAAAAATTAAGAGATTATATCGCCTTTGATTTGGAATTCAACCAACACGAGGGGGTTACCCATTTAATTCAAGTATCAGCAGTCCGCTTTCAAGATGGACAAGAAAGTGCCGCTTTTGATTCTTATGTTTATACTACAGCACCATTGAAGAGTTTTATCAATGGTTTGACTGGGATCACAGCTGAAACCTTGAAAGATGCGCCAAAGGTAGAACAAGTTTTAAAGGACTTTCAAGCATTTGTTGGCGACTTACCTATTGTTGGTTACAATGCGGCTAAGAGTGATTTGCCTATTCTTTTGGAGCATGGTATTGATTATCGTGACCAGTATAAGGTTGATTTATATGAGGAGGCTTTTGAACGGCGTAGTTCTGACTTACACGGGATAGCTAATCTTAAATTACAAACTGTTGCGAATTTTTTAGGCTTTCACGGGAAGTCACATAATAGTTTAGAGGATGCCCGCATGACGGCGCGTGTTTACGAAGCATTTTTGGAATCGGATGAAGGAAAGCTATTCATAGAAAACCAAAGCAGTTTTTCTATGAATAATCCTTTTGGTGGCTTAGATTTATCCCAATTTTTAGACTAGGAGTGCTTATGAAACCTGAAAAACCTAAAAAGCTAGGTTTTAGGAAGATATACTATAACCTAGATAAGATTTTATTTCTATTTTTCTTAATATTTATGATGGTTGAGTTTGTTTGGCTACCATTAAATTCATGGATTGCTGGCATCCTTCTGAGACAAACAGGTTACTTGTTTATCTCCTACAATAACTTTTGGGCGATTATACAAGGCTCGCCTTTTATCAGTTTAGCCTTTCTCATCTTAATTGCAATCAATCTCCTGGTTGCCTATTTCCAGATTTGTCTTTTGTTTATCGGGGCTCGTCACCTTCTCTATCACGAAAAGAGAACTTTAATTGAGTATAGTAGAAAAGTATTTCACCAGAGCTTTCTATTCGTTAAGCGATTGAGCTTTTGTAAGATGGCCTTTGTCTTTTTTTACATTGCTTTGCTTTTCCCGTTCATCCGTAAGATTTTAAAAATCTACTACCTCAACAAGATTATTATCCCTGATTTTATTGTGAATTATTGGGAAGGTAAGCATTGGCTGGTAGGTCTGATGATCATAGCATCCGCTTGGATCTTTCTCTACATCTCTGTCCGATTTATGTTTGCTCTTCCCAAGATTCTCTTTGAAAAGAAAACAGTGAGAGAGGGAGTGAAATATAGTCTGCAAAAGACGAAAAAACACGTTATCTTCTATGCTTGGAACTTGCTCCTCATTATCATTAAAACCTATCTTTTCTTCTTTGGTTTGTTAATTCCCTTGCTTTTTGCGCAAGCAGTGATGGATAATCTAACTCAAAAAGAATCCTTGATTCTCGGTGTGATTAATTTTGTCTTGATTAAAAATTTCCATTACATGACCCTGACTTATTTCCTAGTGAAGTTTGTTTCCTTCCTGACAGGAGAAGAGCTAGAGATTATGCCAAGGCGAAAGAAAGATCATCTGATGAGATGGGGTGTCATGGGGTGTGCAAGCATCATTTTTGCCATAGAAGGCTACGTTTATCTGGAATCTCCGGATACCAATACACCTTTGGTGATTTCGCACAGAGGAGTAAGTAATAAAAACGGTGTTCAAAATACTGTGCAGTCTTTAGAAAAAACAGCTCAACTAAAACCAGATCTCATCGAAATGGATGTGCAGGAAACGAAAGACGGTCAGTTCGTGATGATGCACGATGCTAACCTCAAAAATTTAACAGGTATTAATGCTACACCGCAAGATTTGACTCTGGATGAATTAACAAATACAGATATTTACGAGAATGGTTATCAAACAAAGATTTCAAGCTTTGATGCCTATTTAGAGCGTGCAAATGCTTTAAACCAAAAATTGCTGATTGAGATTAAGACCAGTAAAAAAGATAGTCCGCAAATGATGGACCATTTCCTCGAAAAGTACGGAGCGACTATCAAGAAATATGGACACCAGATGCAATCGCTAGACTACCATGTGATTGATAAAGTGTTGACTTATGATTCTGAAATTCCAGTTTACTTTATTCTTCCCTATAACAGTATCTTCCCAAGAACCAAGGCAACTGGTTACACTATGGAGTACTCAACTTTGGACGAATACTTTGTCAATAAACTCTGGACAACTGATCAGAGACTCTATGTTTGGACCGTAAATGGTTCGGAGGCATTTGATAAAGCAGTTCGTCTCGGTGCAGATGGCATGATTACTGATGATCTTGAAATGGTCCAGTCACAAGTCACAATGGCTCAAGACGATCCGGAATATACGGAATTACTCTTAAAGAAAGCAATGGAATTCTTTGATTTCTAAGAAAAAAAAAAGAGAAACAGATGTTTCTCTTTTTTTGTGGATTAGAAAGGCAATTTTCCAGCGAAAGCACCGAGTTTCTTCTTAGTCGTTTCATCAATTTGCTCAAGAGCAGCGTTAATTGCTTGCGCGGTCATATCTGAAAGTGTTTCGAGATCTTCTGAATCTACAACTGCTGGGTTGAAGTCAATGTTGACAACTTTTTTGTCACCAGTTAAGGTCGCTTGGACAAGCTCTTGAGCAGATTTTCCAACAAATTCCATGGTAGCGAGTTCTGCTTGGCTTTGTTCCATTT
>URCN01000093.1:0-6417 GCA_900546335.1 uncultured Streptococcus sp. | reverse complement strand
CTGTTTGGTATTGAGCCATGAGGCGTTTCAAAGCACCACGTTGGTCAAAGGCAAGGGCTGAGATAATGCCGTTCTCGTCAGAGAGTTTTTCTAAGCGTGCACGTTTTTGTTCTGTTAAAGCCATTTTATACCTCTTTTACTATTAATTGATCATATAGAGCTTGATAGTTGGCCATATTCACATGACCTGTCATTTTTTCTTGAGCATTAAGCATACCAAGGACATTTGCCTTGATGAGGAGTTCTGCATCCGATTCCTTATGAAGAAGTCCTGATGAAATCCCTGCCACAGTAGAATCACCAGATCCAACAGGATTGACAACTTGAATTCTAGGAATATCTACTTTGTAGAAAGTGTCACCATGTTTTGCAAAAGCACCATTTGCACCAAGTGACACGATAATCCACTCAATCCCTGCAAATAGAGGCTCTTGAAGAACTTCTTTTAATTCATCCAAATCCTCAGAAACTTCTTTCCCAAGAAGCTGAGACAATTCTTCGTTATTTGGTTTAATAACTGTTGGTTTGTGTGGTGATTCAAGGACAGCCTGAAGAGCTGCACCTGAGCAGTCTAGAACAACTGGTTTGCCTGCTTGATTAGCAAGTTCTACTAAGCTTGCATAATAGTCAACTGGAAGCCCAGCTGGCAGACTACCTGAGATAGCGACTACTTCCACAGTGTCAAGGAGATTTTCGAAATGAGCCAAGAAATCTTGCCCTTCTTGTTCAAGAACTTCGGGACCTTTTTCAAGGATTTCTGTTTGGTTTTCACCGTGTAGAATAGCGATACAGTTACGAGTCTCTCCTTGAATCGAGAAGAAACGTTTCGTTACTTTATCATCGATATGCTCTACTAAAAACTCACCAAGTTTACCACCGACCAAACCAGTAGCAGCAACAGAATCACCAAATTCTGAAAGAACTCGTGTAACATTGAGACCTTTACCACCAGCTGTCTTGGTCACGTCCACCACACGGTTGACAGTGTCAATTTTTAATTCATCCAAAGGATAAGAAATATCAATGGACGGATTCATTGTGACTGTTAAAATCATGCGTCACCTCTTAGTCGTGGTATTCACCGCGATCCCATTTTTCAAGGAATTCTGTAAAGAAGTTTGCATCTGCTTGATGAGCATTGTGAGTTTCAACGTGCTCAATTTTCGCAATCAATTTTTTGTTTTCTTCTGATGGTTTGTATTCAGCATTGATGAAAGCTTCAATGATGTCGCACATGAGCAATTCACCAGTGATCTTACCACCAAAACCGATAACGTTGGCGTTCAATTGTTCTTTTGCGTAAAGAGCTGTTGTCATATCACGAACCAACGCAGAACGAACTCCTGGAACTTTATTGACAGCGTTGTTGATACCAACACCAGTACCACAGATACATACTCCAAGATCAGCTTGACCGCTTGTAACGGCTTCACCAACTTTTTTACCAAAGATTGGGTAGTGAGTACGTGTGTGGTCATAGGTACCAAAGTCGATGACTTCATATCCCTTTGATTTCAAAAATTCTGAAACCGCCATTTTTTCATCTGTTACGATGTGGTCACATCCAATTGCAATTCTCATTTTTAACTTACCTTTCTTACTGTAATCTAATTAGCACATTTTGTTCAACATATCAACACGAATTTGGTGACGACCACCGTCGTATTTACCATTAACAAAACCTTTAGCAATGTTTTTAGCCAATTCATCACCAACAAGTTGTGCACCCATAGTGATCATACGTGAGTTGTTGTGTCCACGAGTCATATAAGCTGAACGTTCGTCAGATACTTCTGCGGCAACCATTCCTTTGATTTTTGTTGCGACCATAAACGGACCAGCACCATAAGCATCAATCACGATACCAAGATTTTGTTCTTCTTTGTTTACTTCTGCAGCAACAGCAAGAGTCACATCAACAAAATCTTGACCTTCAGCTGTAACATCCACAACGTGGAAGTTTTCTTTTTCCAAGAAGTCTTTCACAACTTCTTTCAATCTCAAACCTGCAGCATCTGCACCGATAACAATAGACATATTGTATACTCCTTTTTATTATTCTAGGCTAGTAAAGACTTTTATAGTTAGCAGTTTACCTACAAAAGACTTTCTAGCAGTTTATTGACAAATTTGATTGAATAAGATGATTTACACCTTATCCAAGTCCAGGAAATCAAGTTCCTAGAAACAAACTTTCTCTGCGAAAGAGAATATAACAAGTGATTATTTGTTTGTTACAAACATCATTTGTTGCTTACAAACATAATATACTCCTATTTATAGAAAAAGTCAACAATAAATGTTTGTTTTTGTGGTTTTTTTATCTAAAATATTTCAATATCAAAGCCAATTTGGTCTACTTGACCGGGTTCCAAGAGACGAACGTTTTTCTTATCTTCTAAATGATCTCCTTCTTCAAGAGATGTAGATAATCCAGACCAAGGTTCAAAGGCAATGAATGGTCCCTTATTCAAAGTTGACCAAATGATGAGATTTGAAAACTCTTGGAAGTGTACTTTTAATCCCTTCTCATGTTTACGAGAACGAAGAGAAATTGTTCTGGATTGCAACTCATCTAAAGTAACTGCATCAACACTAAACAGATCGTAACTGAGATCCACTTCCTTTTGTGAATCCAACCATGGACTTCTATCTTGGAAGTCTAAGAGTCCAGTTTCTGGGAAAGGACGTGGAACAGAGCAAGTCTCTTCTTTCTCAAACTCTAAATAGTAATCTTCATAAGTTTCGCCATCTAGTAGAGGACAATTAAAGCCTGGATGTCCACCAATAAAGTATGGCATGACCTTACTAGTTTCTTTATTGAAAACTTTGTATTGAGTACGAACAGTCTTGCCAGTCACTAGATAAGTGATTTCAAGGCGGAAATGATAAGGATAGTTCTGATAAGTATTCTCATCATATTCGATAGCAAAGGTTACGCTGTTTTCTGTTTGATCAACTAAGTCAAATTCTTTTTTACGGACCAAACCGTGACGAGGAATGTTTCCTTTCGTCTCCGTTCCATCTTCGTGACTGTAGAAGGCTGTATCTTCTCTTAAAGAGCCGCAGATTGGAAAAAGTACTGGCGCTTGTCCACTCCAGTAAGTGGCATCTCCTTGCCACAGATACTCAATGCCTTCTCGATCCTTGATCGACGACAAGGCGCCACCTAAGGTTTTAAACTGGACCGTTAACTGGTCTGATTTGATTTCAATTACCATAATATTCTCCAACTATTTTTAGATCTTTATATAAAAAACTAGGTTGCCACTCCCAATGTAGGAAATTAACAACCTAGTTTTCACAATTTACATTTTATAGGAGCGAATTATTTAGCATTTGCTGCGTATTCTTCGTTACGTTTGATCATTTGTTTTCTATACCAAGCAAAGATACCTACATAGAATACAAGGAAGACTGCTGCACCAAGGATTGCTTTGATATCACCTGTTGTAGCATTACCGATTGCCCAACCAAATAGTTTTTCAATTGGTCCTTCAAGAGTTGAGTGAGTAATCAATTGAGATTGGCTCACACCTTCTGGGAAGGCACCTACACCTTTAGCAAGTTCAGTTGCAAATGGAGCGATAAGAGTACCAGAAAGAAGGAAGAGAGGCAACAAGAGTGTTCCGAAGATAATCATACGGAGCAATTTACCACGTGTAACAACCAAGAGAGCTGGAGTCACACCCATAGCGATGATACCTGCAAGTGGCAAGATACCATTACCGACGTTTGAAAGAAGCACAGCTTCTACTAGCATGATTGGAGCAAGTACGTTAGCACAAGCCCAGATTTCAGCGCGACCAGCGATGAAAGGCCAGTCAAGACCGATGTTGAATTTACGTCCTTGAAGACGTTTAGTAGCAACGTTTGTAATACCTTGTGAGAGTGGTTCTACGGCTGCGATGAACCATGATCCGATAAGTGAGAAGAGTTCCAAAGCTACACCGGCAGTCAAACCAAGGCTCAACCAACCTTTAATAACAAGTTCCCATTTATCAGCTCCTTCTACTCCAGCAACTGGGTGTGGAGTCCCCATCAAACCAATAACAATACCAAGGATGAAACCGATAAAGAATTTAGATCCCCAGAAACCGATTTTTTTGTTCAATTTTGCAGCGTCAAAGTCATATTTATCGAGACCAGGCAATACTTTATCAAAGATTTTATCCAAGACCATGATAACTGGGTTCATCATGTAGTTCATGTGAGTTGAAGTCATTGGTGATGAACTTGGTGCATTAAGAAGGTCGTCGAAAGTTGGTTTCATCAAATCAGAGTTGATGATTTTCAAAATACCTACAAGGACAACTGCTGCAGTTGCGATGAAGAGTGAAACCCCTTGGCTAACTCCATTGTTGTCTGCGTACCATTTGATCAAAAGACCAGTGATTGACAAGTGCCAGATATCGAAGATATCGACGTCAAGTGTATCTGTTTTCTTCATTGCAAGCATCACAATGTTGACAATCAACATTACAAGCAAGAAGTAAAGTGTCCATGCAGATCCCCAAGTGATGGTTGCAAGTGGTGCCCAACCAACGTCAGTGATGTTCAATTGAATACCAGTATTTTCAACGAATTTTGCAAGTGATGCTGAGAAAGCTCCGTTGAGCATACCGATGATAGCACCGATACCAGTAAGGGCGATGGCAAGTTTGATACCACCTTCAAGCGCTTTGGAGAATTTCACTCCAAATAGTAAAGCCAATACTGTCAAGATGATCAGCATGATGATAGGACCACCCATTTCCAAGACTGGCTTGAAAATCTTATTGGCTAGTTCGATAATGACATCCATAATAGTTCCTCCCGTTTTTTTAGTTATATGAATGTTAACAAGATAAAGAATAAATTAGCTTAGTCCGTGTTCTTTGATAGCTGCTTCAATATTGTCAAATACTGGAGCGCTCATCGCTGGAATACGGAACAAGATTGGTCCAGCTTCAATTACTGGAATACCAGGTTCAAAACCAAGGTCAGTTGCAGCGATTGGTGTAAAGATATCGTAGCCCTTGATAAGGTCTTCGTTTACGTCTTTCACCATGACGGCATCACAGTGAACATCATAACCACGGTTTGAAAGTTCTTCTTCTAGAGCACTTTTAATTTGGTGACTTGAGTTAACACCTGCACCGCAGGCAGCAAGAATTTTAATCATTTGGATTTCCTCCGATTTTATTTTTTAATAGACAAGATTAAGCGGTTGCTTCAGCAATGTAAGCATAAAGTTTTTCTGGTTCAGAAATTTTTGATAAATCTTCCAGATGTCCATTTCCTGTGAAAAAGTCCATCAACTGAGCCAGAATATTTGTTTGACTTGAACTTGAGTTGTTAATGATAAAGAAGAGTAGGGATACTTCTACTTCCTTATCAGGAGCAATCATATTGTGAAAAGTTACTGGTTTTTCTAATCGAACAACCACCACTTTCTCAGCTAGATTATGAACAATATCTGTATGAGGAATCGCTACATTTGGCAAGTCCTTACCTAGAAATTCCATATCTAAACCAGTTGGAAATGACTTTTCACGCGTGATCAAGGCTTCACGATAAGTTGGAGTGACAATTTCTCGTTCTTCCAACAAGCTTGCTACCTGATCAAAGAGTTGATCTTGATTATCCGCTTCTAAGCAAAACACCAGGTTTTTGTCAAAGAAATGATCTAATCCCATAACATTTTCCCTTCTTTCAATTATCTTTTATGCTATAAGTATAACACTATATGAAATCGTTGTCAATAATTTTTGTTTTATTTTGTTCTTTTTTTTGTAATTTTTGTTTCATTTAAAGAATACAATCAATATCAAACATTCTTGTTGTAAAATCCACAAAAAAAGAAGGCCCAAGCCTTCTTCTCTTTCCTTACTCAATAGTAGATAAAATCTCTTCTAACTTATGGTAGTCCTTTACACTATCAATTTCATAGATGCTATTTCCTTCTAATTCTTCGACATAGACATCTAATTCTTTGATATTATCCTTAACCATGTTGTCCCAGTAGAGATCAACAAATTCACCACTTTCGTAAGCTTTGTCAATAAAGCCAACAATCTTCTCAGCAGTTGGTGCATCCCAGAATGAAACTCCGCTCAGAATGCGACCAGCCTTGCTGTCAACAATAATGTCTTGAACCTTGTAGTCATCACCGTAAACCAAGAACCACTCGTTCGTACAGTCTTCACGATAAACGCTAAAATAGGTAGAACGTTTAAGATCGTTTCGAAACATATTTTTGAAAAGATAGTTATCTGCATCGATGACGTAGCTGTTAGCCAAATCTTCTTTTACTAGATAAAGTGAGTAAAAGTTATTGTAATCAGCATACTTGTCGTTAAAGACTAAACGGACACCATATTTTTCTTTTAGGTAGTCAAATTGTTCTTTGAGGTAACCGACAACGATGATAATCTC
>URCN01000092.1:0-6478 GCA_900546335.1 uncultured Streptococcus sp. | reverse complement strand
TGTTTCTTCTTGATAAAATAGTGTTTTTTTCTTATAATAAATTGTAAGATATAATTGCGGGTGAAATTCCTGCCATGTATATGAGAAAGGACGAGCTCCTAGTAGCTCAGACGAATTTTATTATGACTTCAGTTGTTGTTGTAGGTACCCAATGGGGTGATGAAGGTAAAGGGAAAATTACAGATTTTCTTTCAGCTAATGCAGAAGTGATTGCTCGTTATCAAGGTGGTGACAATGCTGGCCACACAATTGTGATTGATGGCAAGAAATTTAAGTTGCACTTGATTCCGTCAGGTATTTTCTTCCCTGAAAAGATTTCTGTCATCGGGAATGGGATGGTTGTAAATCCTAAATCTCTTGTGAAAGAGTTGAGCTATCTTCATGAGGAAGGTGTGACAACTGATAACTTGCGTATTTCTGATCGAGCCCATGTCATTTTGCCTTACCATATCGAGTTGGATCGTTTGCAAGAGGAAGCTAAGGGCGACAATAAGATTGGTACTACAATAAAGGGAATTGGTCCAGCATATATGGACAAGGCTGCTCGTGTGGGAATTCGTATTGCAGATCTTTTGGATAAAGACATATTTCGTGAGCGTTTAGAGCGCAATCTCGCAGAAAAGAATCGTCTGTTTGAAAAATTATATGATAGCACCCCTATTTCAGTTGATGATATTTTTGACGAGTACTATGAGTATGGCCAACAAATCAAGCAATACGTGACAGATACATCTGTTATCTTGAACGATGCGCTTGATAATGGCAAACGTGTGCTTTTTGAAGGTGCGCAAGGTGTTATGTTGGACATTGACCAAGGTACTTATCCATTTGTTACTTCGTCAAACCCTGTCGCTGGTGGTGTGACAATCGGGTCTGGTGTTGGTCCAAGTAAGATTGACAAGGTTGTAGGTGTGTGTAAAGCCTATACGAGTCGTGTGGGGGACGGACCTTTCCCAACGGAATTGTTTGATAAAGTGGGAGATCGCATTCGTGAAGTAGGTCATGAATACGGTACAACAACTGGCCGTCCACGTCGTGTGGGTTGGTTTGACTCAGTTGTGATGCGTCACAGCCGCCGTGTATCTGGAATTACCAATCTTTCATTGAACTCTATCGATGTTTTGAGTGGTTTGGATACTGTGAAAATCTGTGTGGCCTATGATCTTGATGGTCAACGTATTGATTACTATCCTGCTAGTCTTGAGCAGTTGAAACGTTGCAAACCTATCTACGAAGAATTGCCAGGTTGGTCAGAAGACATCACTGGAGTCCGTAATTTAGAAGACCTTCCTGAGAATGCACGTAACTATGTTCGTCGTGTAAGCGAGTTGGTTGGTGTTCGTATCTCAACTTTCTCAGTAGGTCCTGGTCGTGAACAAACTAATATTTTAGAAAGTGTTTGGTCATAGGAGATTTTTAAGATTAGTTTAAGACAGGTTGGGTATACTATAGACAGTTACAAGAAGACCTCCTAACTTATTGTAACAAATATCCTAAACTTTTCTTTTTCATAATAATCTCCCTATTAAGTCACCGCATTCGGTGCCTTTTTTTGTGTTGAGAATCATGATATAATAATAAAATCGAAAAGTAGGAAAAGGAAAAATTGATGAATTATACAGTTGAAGAAAAAGAAGCCTTTATGAGAGAGGCTTTGAGAGAGGCTGAGATTGCCTTAGAACACGATGAAATTCCAATTGGTTGTGTGATTGTCAAGGATGGAGAAATCATTGGTAGGGGGCATAATGCGCGCGAGGAGTTGCAACGGGCGGTCATGCATGCAGAAATCATGGCTATAGAGAATGCGAATGTGAGTGAGGAGAGCTGGCGCCTGCTCGATTGTACGCTTTTTGTGACCATTGAGCCTTGTGTCATGTGTAGCGGGGCGATTGGGCTTGCCCGTATTCCAAACGTAGTCTACGGGGCTAAAAATCAGAAATTTGGTGCAGTTGGGAGCTTGTACGATATTTTGACAGATGAGCGTCTCAATCATCGTGTAGAGGTAGAAACGGGAATTTTGGAAGATGACTGTGCAGCGATTATGCAGGACTTTTTCCGAAATCGACGGAAAAAATAATTTCTCTTTAAAAACCGAGGGGAATGTGGTATAATAAATAGTGGAGCAACAGTTCTGCGTGAAGCGGGTCAGGGGAGGAATCCAGCAGCCCTAAGCGAGTGTGAATTGTGTGCTCTTTTTTCGTGCTTTTTTCGAATAAATAAGATAAAATAGCCTAGAATAAATGATTATAGAAAAGAGAAAAATATGAAAATTCGTGGTTTTGAATTGGTTTCGAGTTTTACAGATGAAAATTTGTTACCTAAGCGTGAGACAGCTCACGCGGCTGGTTATGATTTAAAGGTTGCTGTGCGTACGGTTATTGCGCCAGGAGAGATTGTCTTGGTTCCGACAGGTGTTAAGGCCTATATGCAGCCGACAGAAGTGCTCTATCTCTATGACCGTTCATCAAATCCTCGCAAGAAGGGTCTGGTCTTGATCAACTCTGTTGGGGTTATTGATGGAGATTATTATGGAAATCCTGGGAATGAGGGACATATTTTTGCGCAGATGAAGAATATTACAGACCAAGAGGTTATTCTTGAAGTTGGGGAACGTGTGGTTCAGGCTGTCTTTGCTCCTTTCTTAATTGCAGATGGAGACGAGGCAGACGGTGTTCGGACAGGTGGATTTGGATCGACAGGGCACTAAGATGAAGATTATCTTTGTACGTCATGGGGAGCCAGATTACCGTGAGTTAGAGGAACGTTCTTATACAGGTTTTGGGATGGACCTCGCTCCCTTATCTGAGGAAGGAAGACTGCAGGCTCGGAAACTGAGCAAAAATCCTTTACTCCGTTCAGCTGAAATACTCGTGTCTTCTGCAGTAACAAGAGCTTTAGAAACTGCATCTTATGTGGTTCGTGCTACGGGCCTTCCTTTAAGAGTAGAGCCTTTATTGCATGAATGGCAAGTCTATGAAGCAGGGATAGAGAACTTTGAGACAGCTAGATGCCTGTTTTTAGAAAACAAGGGGGAGTTGCTTCCTAATAGTCCTATTACGTATGAGACAGCTGCGGAGATGAAGTCTCGTTTTCTAGAATGCATGGCTAAGTATCGGGAATATGAGACTGTAGTAGTTGTTGCTCATCGAATGCTCATGCGCCAATTTGTACCAGACGAGAAGATTAATTTTTGCCAAGTGATTGAGTGTGAGGTAGAGATTTAGAAAGAGGTTTATTATCGCAAAGAAAAAAGCGACATTTGTATGTCAAAATTGTGAGTACAACTCACCTAAGTATTTAGGACGCTGTCCAAACTGTGGGGCTTGGTCTTCTTTTGTAGAAGAGGTCGAGATTGCAGAGGTCAAGAATGCGCGTGTGTCCTTGGCAGGTGAGAAAACCAAGCCTATGAAACTGGCTGAGGTAACTTCCATCAATGTCAATCGAACCAAGACGGAGATGGAGGAATTCAACCGTGTACTTGGAGGCGGAGTGGTTCCAGGAAGTCTCGTCCTAATTGGGGGAGATCCTGGAATCGGAAAATCAACTCTTCTCCTACAAGTTTCAACCCAGTTATCTCAAGTTGGTACGGTTCTCTATGTCAGTGGGGAGGAATCTGCCCAGCAGATTAAACTCCGTGCAGAGCGCTTGGGGGATATTGATAGCGAGTTTTATCTCTATGCAGAGACCAATATGCAGAGTGTTCGTGCAGAGGTGGAGCGCATCCAACCAGATTTTCTCATCATCGACTCTATCCAGACGATTATGTCTCCTGAGATTTCAGGGGTACAAGGGTCTGTGTCTCAGGTGCGTGAGGTAACGGCTGAACTCATGCAGTTGGCGAAGACTAATAACATTGCTATCTTTATCGTAGGGCATGTGACCAAGGAAGGAACCTTGGCGGGTCCGCGTATGTTGGAGCATATGGTGGATACGGTGCTTTACTTTGAAGGGGAGCGCCACCATACCTTTCGTATCTTGAGAGCAGTCAAAAACCGTTTTGGTTCCACTAATGAGATTGGCATCTTTGAGATGCAGTCAGGCGGATTGGTTGAGGTACTCAATCCGAGTCAAGTTTTCCTAGAGGAGCGTTTGGATGGGGCTACTGGCTCGTCAATCGTTGTGACCATGGAAGGGACCCGTCCGATTTTGGCGGAGGTTCAGGCTTTGGTAACACCAACCATGTTTGGAAATGCTAAACGCACGACGACAGGACTTGATTTCAATCGTGCAAGTCTGATTATGGCTGTTTTGGAAAAACGAGCAGGGCTTCTTTTGCAAAACCAGGATGCCTATCTCAAATCTGCTGGTGGTGTAAAATTGGATGAGCCTGCCATTGACTTAGCCGTTGCAGTGGCTATTGCCTCTAGTTACAAGGACAAGCCTACCAATCCTCAGGAATGTTTTGTGGGTGAACTGGGCTTGACCGGAGAAATTCGGCGTGTGAATCGTATCGAACAACGTATCAATGAAGCAGCAAAATTGGGCTTTACCAAGATTTATGTACCCAAGAATTCCTTGACAGGAATCACTCCACCCAAGGAAATTGAAGTTATTGGTGTGACGACTATTCAGGAAGTTTTGAAAAAGGTCTTTGCATAATCCGTGACAAATTCTCTTAAAAATGATAAGATAGGAGAAATATTTGATTATCAAATTTTTGAGGAGGGAATCGTGTCGTATTTTGAACAGTTTATGCAAGCCAATCAGGCTTATGTTGCCCTACATGGGCAGTTAAATCTGCCACTTAAACCCAAAACCAGAGTAGCGATCGTGACCTGTATGGACTCACGTCTACACGTTGCGCAAGCTCTAGGTTTGGCCCTTGGGGATGCTCATATCTTGCGAAATGCGGGTGGTCGAGTAACTGAGGACATGATTCGTTCACTGGTGATTTCCCAGCAACAAATGGGGACAAGAGAAATCGTGGTGCTTCACCATACAGACTGTGGAGCTCAGACCTTTCAAAATGAAAGTTTTCATGAACATTTGAAACACGAGCTCGGAGTTGATGTGTCTGATCAAGATTTTTTACCATTCCAGGATGTTGAAGAGAGTGTGAGAGAGGATATGCAATTGCTTCGAGAATCTCCACTGATTCCTGATGATGTGGTTATTTCAGGTGCTGTCTATGATGTGGATACAGGAAGTATGAGAGAAGTATACTAACTTTGTCTCGAAAAAATTTCATCCTAGCATAAAATCGATTGTTAGAATGTAGGATTTTTAGGTTTAATATAGCTAATATAAAATAGCATAAAACAAGGGTATAAATGTTTACTCTTGTTTTATTTTTGATTGAAAAATAAAGAAAAAAGCGCTACAATGGTAGATGGAAAATGTTGTGTAAAAAACAAGTGATACATAAATACCGGAGGAAATCATGTCTTTTTCTGATTTAAAGCTGTTTGCCCTTTCTTCAAATAGAGAATTGGCAGAGCGTGTGGCGCAAGAGATTGGGATAGAGTTGGGGAAATCGACTGTTCGCCAATTTTCAGATGGGGAGATTCAGGTCAACATCGAAGAATCAATCCGTGGAAAACACGTCTTTATCCTACAATCAACTAGTTCACCTGTAAATGATAATTTACTTGAAATTTTGATTATGGTGGACGCATTGAAGCGTGCTAGTGCAGAATCTGTCAATGTTGTTATGCCTTACTATGGCTATGCACGTCAAGATAGAAAAGCGCGCGCGCGTGAGCCAATCACTGCAAAACTCGTTGCAAACATGCTAGAAGTTGCTGGGGTAGATCGTTTGTTGACGATTGATTTGCACGCTGCACAGATTCAGGGCTTCTTTGATATTCCTGTAGATCACTTGATGGGTGCTCCATTGATTGCGGACTATTTTGAACGTCGTGGCATGGTTGGCTCTGACTACGTGGTTGTCAGCCCAGACCATGGTGGGGTGACTCGTGCTCGTAAATTGGCAGAGTTTTTGAAAACTCCGATTGCGATTATTGACAAACGCCGTAGTGTAGATAAGATGAATACCAGTGAAGTGATGAACATCATTGGTAAGGTAGAAGGTAAGACTTGTATCTTGATTGACGATATGATCGATACAGCTGGAACTATTTGTCATGCGGCAGATGCTCTTGCTGAAGCAGGTGCTGTTGAAGTTTACGCAAGCTGTACGCACCCAGTACTTTCTGGTCCTGCTATGGATAATATCCAAAAATCAGCTATTAAGAAATTGGTTGTTTTGGATACTATCTACCTACCAGAAGAGCGTTTGATTGATAAGATTGAACAAATTTCGATTGCTCATCTTCTGGGTGATGCTATTGTCCGTATCCACGAAAAACGTCCTCTTTCTCCCCTATTTTGTATTGAGAAAAAGATTTAAAACTTACAACTGAAAATATGTGAGTTATAATGGTAGAGAATCTAATAGTAATGAAAACTTTGTTTTAGAATATATTATAAGAGGTTCTAAACAGAGATTTAATAAATCCATAGATCTAAAGAAGTCCCA
>URCN01000091.1:0-6518 GCA_900546335.1 uncultured Streptococcus sp. | reverse complement strand
AATAGGAGCAGTTTAATTGACTGTTCCTGTTTTTTATTACAAATATTCTCGAACAATTATCGTCACAACAGAATATAATTCATAGTTTACGTTTAAGTACTATTTTGTTACTAACTAGCTAGCAAAAAGAGTGAGGAAATCAAACGTTTCCACCACTCTTTTGTATTCTATTATAGATAAATCGATGTTCTTTCACTATCTATTTACTCTGTAATTTCAAATGATTTATCTTTCAGATTAGCTCTTAATTCTGCCACTGTATTGGCATCGGTATTGGTCCAGCTGATGCGAATAGTATTAGCGTCTTCCATGTCAACAGCAAACTCTCCATCAAATGCTGCGCTGGTATTACGGAATTTGAGCAGATCGAACAAGGACTGCACAACTGGGCGTTGAACTTCTCGCTCAATTTCTTCCAAATCATAATAGTGACGGTTGATGTTGCGGCCTTCTTTGGTTGATTCGAGCAATTCGATATCATTTTCTCCTGACAACAAGCCAACGTAGTAAATCTGCGGAATACCTGGTGCAAAACATTGAAGCACACATGCCAAGAGATAGGCTTGGTCATCATTTCCTAAAGTTGAATAGTAGGTACAATTTATCTTGTAAATATCCAAATTGTTGTAGGCCTCTGAGCTGTAAATCTTTTTGACATTTGCTCCTTGGGTATAGAAGGCTTCTCTTGTCGCCTCTGTTTCAACATCTGTTAGCAAGTCCTTGACATCGACCACTCCGATACTATCGTGCGTGTCCAAGGTTGTAAATTGCTTGCGAGGGCAGATTTCCATCCAGTGAACAAGACGGTTGACATTACCTGAATAAAGAGCATGAAGAACCAGCATCGGAAGGGCAAAGTCATAGACATAGTAGTCTTGCTCAGCGATTTTTTGCTGAATGGTGTAATGTTCATGAATTTCTGGAAGAATTTTCACTCCTTTTGGTGCCAATAGCTGACGCGGAAAATGAAGCATTTCCCAAATATCTGGCTCAACAAAGAAACAGTTGGTGCCGATTTTCTTATTGGCGTAGGCAAAGGCGTCCAAGCGAATAATGGAAGCTCCGTGGTCCGCCAGCTGTTCCAGATTTTCCTGAATAAAGCGACGAGTTGTTTCTGTTGTCACATCGAGGTCGATCTGTTGCTCATCAAAGGTACACCAAACTTTTTCCTCACTACCATCAGCAAACTTGGCAATGCGATAGGGAGCACGTGGCTTCCGTTTGTAAATCAGGTCTACATCTTCCTGAGTCTGCCCACTGTTTGGCCAAAAGTTTTTGTAGCGGATAAACAAATCCGCATAGGCAGACTCATCTTTCTTTTCTAGGAAATCAAGGAAAAAGGCGACTTGGCTGAGATTAAGACCTACTTCAAGTCTTTCAGTTTTTTTCCAAGACTGTCTGAATAGGTAATTAACATTGCTTGATTTTTTACTTTCATAACTTGCTCTATTTACCTTCCTCAAAGCGTTTATAGATTGCTATAAATTCCTCAGCAATCGTTCGAAAACCTTCTGCACTCATTAACTGATCCTCAGCGTGCATCAGAAGTAGACCTGTTTGGCTTAATTCTCCATTCATTTCTTTTGTCAAAAGTGAGTGGTGAGCATTATGTCCCTGTACAAATGCTTCTTCGCCTTGTTTAATTCTATCTTTAGCCTGCTCGAATTCACCCTGCTTAGCCAATTGAATAGCATTGATGTACATAGATTTTGCTGTTCCTACATAGGTGATAATTTGAAAACACACTTCGAGTACTTTTTCGTCCATTTTAATACCTCTCTTACCAATCTTCATCTTCTAAATCGCTTGTTTCTTGTATTACAGCTTGTAAAGCTTGTTTATCCATCTGTTTAATAAACGGATAATAAACAAAGAAAGACATAACCAAAATAAGTGTTTGCAACAAGGCTGTTTTCCAACCACCGATGATAAATCCTGAAATAATTGGAGGACAAGTCCACGGAACTTGAACGGCACCATACATAGGCGTCAGTCCAAAATAAATCGCTGAATACTGGATGATACAAGATAAAATAGGCGTTAATATAAAGGGAGTTGCTAAAACTGGATTCATTACAATCGGCAAACCAAAGAGCACCGGCTCATTGATATTAAAGATGGCTGGAACCATTTCAAGACGTCCAAGAATTTTTAGTTGTTTTGATTTTGCAAATGCAACCATGTAAACTACCAAACCAATCGTAATCCCGGCACCTGTAACATTGATAAATTGATCAAAAAATTGAATCGTCACAATATGACCACCATTGGCTAGATTTAATTCAAGGCCCTTATCCAAAATGGCTTGGTTTTCCAAAGCATTCGCCTGTAGCAAGCCACTCATGATGCCACCAACTACAGTTGAGCCGTGCACCCCAAACATCCATAAGAATGGTACAAGGAAACACATAAGCACCGCACCAAACAATGAGTCAGTCAAGCCTTGCATTGGTGTTTGAATAAGATTATAAATCACTTCAATCGTTGTGACCTTAAACAATTGTTCAACAAGTCCGACAAAGATCGTTGCCGCTGTGATGATAACAGTAGCAGGAATCAAGGCTGAAAATGCGTTGGCTACACCAGTTGGTACGCCATCTGGCATTTTGATTTTGATATTTTTCTTCAAAAACCAAGAATAGCTTGCTCCTACAATCAAACCAACGATAATGGCACCAATCATCCCTTTCCCGGAAGTCCAATCCTTCAGAATAATGTTACCAACTACATCCCCATTTTTAGAAATCAAACCGGAGGGCTGGATTAGCAAGAAAACTGCTAGGGCAATGACACCTGCCCCAAGCGGCTCCTGTTTTTCTAGCTTAGCATAGGTATACGCAATCCCAATGACTGTTACAATCGCACTGATATTAAAGGTTGCACCAATTGCTTGATTGAGAACAGGGGTAATACCACTAGTTTCTAACATCGTTGCTAGAGCTGGAACTGGAAGATTGGCCAAGATAAGAAAGATGGAGCCAACAATCAACAATGGCATAGAGAAAACAATACCATCTTTTATCGCTGTTACACCTTTGGTATTGACAAAGGCCATCATCCTATCAACAAACTTTTTAATCAGTTTATCCTTCATCATCTTCTCCTTATTTTTTCATCATGTAAGCTTGTTTAAGAACTGCCATACCGTTTGCAGTACCATAATCAGCCATTGCAATCACTTCTACAGGAACATTGTGAGAAGCACAAATTTCTTTTGCTTTTTCAAGTTGGAAACCAACCTGTGGGCCTAATAGAGCCACATCAATATCTCCAACTCTTTGTTCCAATTCACTGATGGAATAAGCTGCAATTGTTGCATCTTTCCCTTTTTTCTGAGCCGCTTCTTTCATACGCTCAACCAAAATACTTGTTGACATACCTGCTGCACAAAACAATCCAATATTCATTTTAATTACTCCTTATAATTCGTTTCCATTTGATGTAATCACATTTTGATACCATGTAAAGGAATCTTTCTTCATTCGTTGCAAAGTTCCTTCGCCATTATTATTCTTATCGACATAGATAAAGCCATAACGCTTCTCCATTTCACCTGTACCAGCACTAACAATATCGATACAGCCCCAAGGGGTATAACCAATGACATTTACGCCATCTTCTTCAATCGCTAACATCATTTGTTCAATGTGTTGTTTGAGGTAATCAATGCGGTAAGAATCATGGATTCCATCAGGCTCTACCTTATCATAAGCACCGAATCCATTTTCAACTATAAAAAGCGGACAGTGATAGCGATCGTATAAAAGATTTAAGCTATAGCGTAATCCCTCAGGGTCAATCTGCCAACCCCAATCGCTTGATTCAATATAGGGATTTTTCTTAGTATAAACATCTTTGAAAAGTTCTTCTGTTTCCTCAGATGCTGTAGCAGTCACTGTATCACTCATATAGTAACTCAAGCCAATATAATCTACACAACCTTCTTTTAGAGTTTCTAGATCTTCTGGTAAAATATCCAGTTTGATATTATTTTTTCGACAAAAGGCCTCGATATAGTAAGGACGCTCTCCAAAAACATGAAGATCTCCATAGTGAAATAAACGATGCTCCATTGCCTTCTGGCTAGCAAGTATATCTTTTGTATCACATGTATTCGGGTAAAATGGTACCATTGCCAGCATACAACCAATTTTGAAATTTTTATTGATTTTCCGACCCAATTGTACAACTTTTGCAGAAGCCACTGACTGATAATGGATAACCTGCTGTAGTACCTCAACTGGATTTTCATCTTCATGATAAATGACACCAGAATTAGTCCATGAGCACCAAGGAACATTAATTGCACCTTGATTATTGATCTCGTTAAAGGTCATCCAATACTTAACTTTGTCCTTATATCGTTCCATGACGACTTTCGCAAAACGAACAAAGAAATCAATCAACTTGCGATTACGCCAAGCACCATACTTAGTAACTAGATGATAGGGCATTTCAAAGTGACTGAGTGTGATGACCGGTTCAATTTGATGAGCTAGAAGCTGATCAAATAAATCATCATAAAATTTCAACCCTTCTTCGTTAGGTTCTTCTTCATCTCCATTTGGGAAGATACGAGTCCAGGCAATCGAAGTTCGAAAACACTTAAATCCCATCTCAGCGAATAATTGTATATCGTCCTTATAGGTTCTGTAAAAATCTATTGCATCATGATTCGGATAATATTCGTCAGGTAAGACGCCATCAGTAATCTGTCGAGAGTGGCTAGCACTTCCAACCGTCATCACATCGGCTATCGAAATTCCTTTTCCACCTTTATCATATCCTCCTTCAATTTGGTGAGCAGCAACTGCCCCACCCCATAAAAAGCCTTCTGGTATTTTTGCCATTTTACCAATCCTTTCTGTATTTTGTACTAGCGCTATGAACAAGTCTATTTTATAACATACTGTACCTGCTGACAATAGATATTGAGATAGAAAATAAATGTACAGTCGAACAATATTTGTTACATAAAAAAAACAAGAGTTTTCACTCCTATTTTTTTAAATAAACTTGGTAACGTAAGGATTCTAAAAAATAGACAACTGGAATCTGAGTGGTCAAATTAGTGGAACGTAGCGAGGAATCTGCGTAGGCAACTGGCATAAAGTAGGATAAATTTATATCCGATAGCTGTGATAAAGTGGAAATATCTGTATTTGTCAGACTAACAATCTTAGCATTTCTTTCTTTGAATCCCTGTACTAGAGTTAGAACTTCTTCTGTCTCACCGCTGACACTTAGAGCAATAACCAAAACATCCTCCAAATTAGAATGATGCAATTTCAGAGAATAAAATGGGTTAGTAATAGCAAAGCTAAAAATACCGATTCCAGAAAAAAGATATGAGCCATATTCTGCCAAACTTAGACTAGTACCCACCCCTAAAAAGATAACTTGTTTGGCTTGAACGATCAAGTCTGCTATCTCTGATAGTTGTTTTTTTAAAGCTTCATCTTGAACACTAGTCTGTAAAAATTGTATTGCTGGAATATCAATAGGAAAGTAGTGACGATGTTTATTTTCCTTATCTTCCGACCTTGACAAGGCATATTTTAAATCATTGTAGCTATCAAATCCCATCTTTTTCGCAAAACGAATGATGGTTGTTGTCGATAGATTTATAGATGTCGATAGCTCTCTGATAGTCATCGTAGCAACTTTATCTCTATGTTGCAATATAAAATTATACACGCTTAATTCACTATTATTTAGCCCTTTTACTTTATGATAATCAAATAAATTCATAGACACCCTTATGCTTTTGTAGTATATAGTTGTTTCATTAACATTTCAATAATGAGAATAACAGGTACCTGCGTCGTAATATTAAACCCATTTAAAAATAATTGAGGAACATGATAGGTTATGGAGCAATCAGATAGCCTTGACAATGTTGATTCCAATGTATTTGTGATGGCAATAACTGGACAACCTTTTTCCTTTAATTTTTGTACAATTTTCAATGTTTGAGAAGTCTCACCAGATTCGGATAAGGCAATGACACAAGTTTTTTCCATACTGTTTTGTAGCACTGGTTGCCAAGGATCTTCAATACACATACTAAATTTGCCAATATTTGAAAAATAGCGCGCTCCATATCGACCTAAAGTTCCAGAGGAACCAATTCCGACAAAAACAATCTGTTCAACGTTCTTTAAGATTGCCACAGCCTCCATAATCAGCTGCAAAAAAGTATCTTGCTCAGTATAATCAATGAATAGCTTCAAAGAATGATTGTCTTGATTGTTTAAAATAATTTGCTCATTTTTTAAATATTCTTTATAAGCAATCTTAAAATGGCTATATCCATCAAATCCTAGATGCTTGCAAAATCGTTGTACGGTTCCAACTGATACATGTGCAAGTTGGGCCAATTCCTTGATTGTCATAGAGGATATATTTTCATTTTCTAAAATAGTTGTATAAATAGCGTTTTCTAAGTCGTTAAAACTTGCTACAACCTCATAACTAAACATATAATTCCTTTTTCTATCTCTATTGATTTGCTTACA
>URCN01000090.1:0-6555 GCA_900546335.1 uncultured Streptococcus sp. | reverse complement strand
AATATCGAAAAGCTAGCATTCTCATCTCAGGGGATAACTTTGGCGCAGGGTCTTCCAGAGAACACGCAGCTTGGGCTCTAGCCGACTATGGTTTTAAGGTCGTGATTGCAGGATCTTTCGGGGACATTCATTACAATAATGAACTCAATAATGGCATGTTGCCTATTGTTCAGCCTAAGGAGGTTAGAGAAAAGCTAGCCCAACTCAAACCGACCGACCAGGTAACTGTAGACTTGGAACAACAAAAAATCATCTCACCAGTTGGAGAATTCACTTTCGAAATCGATAGTGAATGGAAACACAAGCTCTTAAATGGTTTGGATGATATCGGTATTACTTTGCAGTATGAAGACTTGATTGCTGCTTATGAAAAACAACGTCCAGCCTACTGGCAGGATTAGAAAAAGTTAGAAAAGGAAATATAGAATTATGACAAAACACATTCAATGGAACGGAACACTTTCACAAGAAGGCTATGACATTTTAAAAGGTGAGGGCGGGTGCATTGTATGCCCTACAAAAGTTGGTTACATTATCATGACTAGCGACAAGGCAGGTCTTGAACGCAAATTTGAAGCTAAAGAACGTAACCGTAACAAACCAGGTGTTGTACTTTGTGGTAGCATGGATGAGCTTCGCGCTTTAGCACAACTCAATCCAGAAATTGAAGCCTTCTACCAAAAACATTGGGACGAAGATATTCTCCTTGGCTGTATCCTTCCTTGGAAACCAGAAGCTTTTGAAAAACTCAAAGCATACGGTGATGGCCGAGAAGAACTTATGACTGACGTGCGTGGTACTAGCTGTTTTGTCATTAAGTTTGGTAAAGCTGGTGAACAATTGGCTGCCAAACTTTGGGAAGAAGGTAAAATGGTCTACGCATCATCTGCAAACCCATCTGGAAAAGGAAACCGGGGTAAGGTGGAAGGTATCGGAGAACGTATCGAAGGAGCAGTGGACCTTGTCATCGAAGCAGACGACTATGTGGCATCTATCCAACCGGACAAAACGATTGAAACGCGCTACGAACAAGGTGTGATGGTGTCTATGGTTGATAAAGACGGCAAACTAATCCCAGAACAAGGAGGAGCACGTTCAACTTCACCAGCGCCAGTTGTGATCCGCAAAGGGCTTGACATTGATAAAATCATGATGCACTTGTCAGATACCTTTAACTCGTGGGACTACCGTCAGGGAGAGTATTATTAAGATTAAAGAAGTGGGGAGAAACTAATCTCCTTACTTTTTATATTTAAATAAAAACCGAACATTATTGTTTTATAATTGAAATTGTTTGACAAAAACTGTACTTTGGTTTATAATTGGTCAAGGAAACGTCGGAAAAAGGCGTAGAGATGCGCAAGCATAGGTAGGTCATTACAAAAGAAACGAGACATCGATATGTTAAATGAATTTCCAATTTTTGATTACGAAGATATTCAGTTGATCCCAAATAAATGTGTCATTAAAAGCCGTGCAGAAGCGGATACAAGTGTCACACTTGGAAATCACACTTTCAAACTACCTGTTGTACCAGCCAATATGCAGACGATTTTGGATGAGAATGTTGCAGAGCAACTGGCTAAAGGCGGATACTTCTACATTATGCACCGTTTTGATGAAGCGGGGCGCATTCCTTTTATCAAACGCATGCACGATCAAGGGCTCATTGCTTCTATTTCTGTTGGTGTTAAGGATTACGAGTATGATTTCGTTAGCCAACTCAAGGCTGATGCTCCTGAGTATATCACGATTGATATTGCTCATGGTCATGCAGATAGCGTGATTTCAATGATTCAGCACATCAAGAAGGAATTGCCAGATACTTTTGTCATTGCTGGTAACGTAGGAACACCAGAAGCTGTACGTGAATTGGAGAATGCTGGTGCGGATGCTACTAAGGTTGGAATAGGTCCTGGTAAGGTTTGTATCACCAAGGTCAAGACTGGTTTTGGTACAGGTGGTTGGCAGTTGGCAGCACTTCGCTGGTGTGCTAAAGCAGCTCGTAAACCGATTATTGCTGATGGTGGGATTCGTACTCATGGTGATATTGCTAAGTCTATCCGTTTCGGTGCTAGCATGGTCATGATTGGTTCCCTTTTTGCAGGACACATCGAAAGCCCAGGGAAGACGATTGAAGTCGATGGTGAACAATTCAAAGAATACTATGGTTCAGCTTCTCAATACCAAAAAGGAGCATATAAAAATGTGGAAGGAAAACGAATTTTGCTTCCTGCCAAAGGGCATTTGCAAGACACCCTTACTGAGATGGAACAGGATTTACAAAGTGCTATCTCTTATGCAGGTGGACGCAAGGTTGCTGACCTCAAACATGTTGATTATGTTATCGTGAAAAACTCTATCTGGAATGGTGATGCATCCCACTAATGGACACTTAGTCCACCCATAAAAAACTTGTTATTAGAGCAAATTTCTGTTATAATAAGACAAGTTTCCACCCTTAGTGTAATGGATATCACGTAAGATTCCGGTTCTTGAGATGGGGGTTCGATTCCCTCAGGGTGGATGTAAACAGCCTAAGAAAGCCTTAAATAAGGCTTTTTCTTTATTTCGCCCCAAATTTGTCCCTAAAATTGAAAAGTTTGTTTTAAAAAATGCTCAATTCCCTTCTAGTCCCGTTTTAAAGTGACTCAGAGGGCTTTTTTTGATATAATAAGAAGGACTGTTATCAGTTAGAAAGAGGTTGGTATGAAAGAATTACAAACTGTACTGAAGAAGCGTTTTGCAATCGAATTTGCAGACAAAAACTTACTAGAAACTGCCTTTACTCATACGAGTTATGCCAATGAGCACCGCCTCTTAAAAATTTCACACAATGAGCGCTTGGAATTTTTAGGAGACGCTGTTCTGCAATTATTGATTTCAGAATACCTGTATAAAAAATATCCTAAGAAACCAGAGGGAGATTTGTCTAAACTTCGTGCTATGATTGTCCGCGAGGAGAGTTTGGCTGGTTTTGCGCGTGATTGCCAGTTTGATCAGTTTATCAAGCTAGGAAAAGGGGAAGAAAAGTCTGGTGGGCGCAATCGTGACACCATTCTTGGTGATGCCTTTGAAGCCTTTCTGGGTGCTTTGCTTTTAGACAAGGATGTGGCTAGGGTAAAAGAATTTATCTATCAAGTCATGATCCCCAAGGTTGAAGCAGGTGACTTTGAAATGATTAAGGATTACAAGACACACCTGCAAGAGCTGCTCCAGGTTAATGGCGATGTGGATATTCGCTACCAGGTGACCTCTGAGACGGGGCCTGCCCATGACAAGGTTTTTGATGTAGAAGTTCTAGTTGAGGGCAAGAGTATCGGGAAAGGTCAAGGCCGTTCTAAAAAATTGGCAGAACAAGAGGCCGCCAAAAATGCAGTTGAGAAGGGGCTGGATTCATGTATTTAAAGGAAATTGAGATTCAGGGATTCAAGTCCTTTGCTGACAAGACTAAGGTAGTCTTTGACCAAGGTGTGACAGCTGTCGTTGGGCCCAATGGATCTGGAAAGTCAAATATCACAGAAAGTCTGCGATGGGCCTTGGGGGAGTCCAGTGTCAAGAGCCTTCGTGGTGGCAAGATGCCCGATGTCATTTTTGCTGGGACTGAAAGTCGGAAACCATTGAACTATGCTTCTGTTGTCGTAACCTTGGATAATGAAGATGGTTTTATCAAGGATGTGGGGCAGGAAATCAAGGTAGAGCGCCATATCTATCGTAGTGGTGATAGCGAGTATCGGATTGATGGTAAGAAAGTCCGTCTGCGTGATGTACATGACCTCTTCTTGGATACCGGTTTGGGACGGGATTCCTTCTCTATTATTTCCCAAGGGAAGGTTGAGGAGATTTTTAATTCCAAGCCTGAAGAACGCCGTGCCATTTTTGAAGAAGCTGCTGGAGTTTTAAAGTACAAAACTCGAAGAAAAGAAACAGAGAGCAAACTGCAACAAACTCAGGACAACCTAGACCGCTTAGAGGATATTATCTATGAGTTGGACAATCAAATCAAGCCTCTTGCCAAACAAGCCGAGAATGCTCGCAAGTTTCTAGACTTGGATAGTCAACGCAAGGCAATTTACTTGGATGTACTGGTTGCTCAGATCAAGGAAAACAAGGCTGAACTAGAGCTGACAGAAGAAGAACTAACTCAGGTTCAGGAACTTTTGACTAGCTATTACCAAAAGCGTCAAGAGTTAGAAGAAGAAAATCAAAGTCTTAAAAAGAAACGCCAAGATCTCCAAGCTCAAATGTCCAAAGACCAAGGAAGTTTGATGGATCTGACAAATCTGATAAGTGATTTAGAACGAAAATTAGCCCTATCAAAACTGGAGTCCGAGCAGGTAGCCCTCAATCAACAAGAAGCACAAGCCCGTTTGACTGCTTTGGAAGATAAGAGAAAGACTCTAAGTAAGGAAAAAGCTGAAAAAGAAGCGAACTTGGCACAGTTAGAGGAAAGTCTAGCTGAAAATAACAAGGAACTCAATCGTTTAGAAGCAGAATTGCTAGCTTTTTCAGATGATCCTGACCAGATGATTGAGCTCTTGCGCGAACGCTTTGTCTCTCTTTTACAAGAAGAAGCGGATGTCTCAAACCAACTGACCCGCATCGAGAATGAACTGGAGAACAGCCGTCAACTATCTCAAAAACAAGCAGATCAACTTGAGAAATTGAAAGAACAACTGGCTACAGCTAAAGAGAAGGCTAATCAGCAAAAGGATGAGCTTGAAACTGCCAAGGAGCAGGTTCAGAAATTATTGGCTGACTACCAAGCTAGTGCCAAGGAACAAGAGGAACAGAAAGTTTCTTACCAAGCCCAGCAGAGTCAACTCTTTGATCGTCTGGATAGTCTCAAAAACAAGCAGGCTAGAGCCCAGAGTTTGGAAAACATCCTAAGAAATCATAGTAATTTTTATGCGGGCGTTAAGAGTGTTCTCCAAGAAAAAGACCGCCTTGGTGGGATCGTTGGTGCTGTCAGTGAACATTTGACCTTTGATGTTCATTATCAAACTGCCCTAGAAATTGCGCTTGGAGCTAGCAGTCAACATATCATCGTAGAAGACGAAAACGCGGCAACAAAGGCGATTGATTTCCTAAAACGTAACAGAGCTGGTCGTGCAACCTTTCTTCCACTGACGACTATCAAGGCTCGTACGATTTCTAGTCAGAATCAAGATGCTATCGCTGCAAGTCCAGGATTTCTGGGTATGGCAGATGACTTGGTATCGTTTGATAAGAGACTAGAAGCTATTTTCAAGAATTTGCTCGCTACGACGGCTATCTTTGACACCGTAGAACATGCGCGTGCCGCAGCTCGTCAAGTTCGCTATCAGGTTCGTATGGTGACACTGGATGGGACAGAGTTGCGTACAGGTGGTTCCTACGCGGGTGGTGTCAATCGTCAAAACAACAGTATTTTCATCAAGCCAGAGCTGGAACAATTACAAAAAGAAATTGCTGAAGAAGAAGCTGACTTGAGGTCAGATGAAGCGAGTTTGAAGACCTTGCAAGATGAGATGGCGGTATTGACTGAAAGATTAGAAGCTATCAAGTCTCAGGGTGAGCAAGCTCGTATTCAGGAGCAAGGTTTGTATCTTGCTTATCAACAAACCAATCAGCAGGTCGAAGAACTGGAAACGCTTTGGAAACTTCAAGAAGAGGAATTAAATCGTCTTACTGAAGGAGATTGGCAAGCGGATAAGGAAAAATGCCAAGAGCGCCTTGCTACTATCGCCAGTGAAAAGCAAAATCTGGAAGCTGAGATTGAAGAAATTAAGTCTAACAAAAACGCTATTCAAGAACGTTATCAAAACTTGCAGGAACAAGTAGCGCAAGCACGCTTGCTTAAGTCAGAACTGCAAGGACAAAAGCGGTACGAAGTGACTGATATTGAACGCTTAGGCAAGGAACTGGATAATCTGGATATCGAACAAGAGGAAATCCAGCGTCTTCTCCAAGAAAAGGTTGATAATCTTGAGAAGGTTGATACGGATTTGCTAAGTCAGCAGGCGGAAGAGGCCAAAACTCAGAAAACAAACCTCCAACAAGGTTTGATTCGCAAGCAGTTTGAGTTGGATGATATCGAAGGCCAGCTGGATGATATTGCCAGCCATTTGGATCAAGCTCGTCAGCAGAATGAAGAGTGGATTCGCAAACAAACACGCGCTGAAGCTAAGAAAGAAAAGGTCAGCGAACGCTTGCGCCATCTACAAGGTCAGTTAACAGACCAGTACCAGATCAGCTACACTGAGGCTCTAGAAAAAGCACATGAGTTGGAAGATCTCAATCTGGCAGAGCAAGAGGTTAAAGATCTTGAGAAGGCTATTCGTTCGCTGGGTCCTGTCAATTTGGATGCTATTGAACAGTACGAAGAAGTTCACAGCCGTCTGGATTTCCTCAATAGCCAGCGTGATGATATTTTATCAGCGAAAAATCTGCTTCTTGAGACCATCACAGAGATGAATGATGAGGTTAAGGAACGCTTTAAATCAACCTTTGAGGCTATTCGTGAGTCCTTTAAAGTGACCTTTAGACAGATGTTTGGTGGAGGTCAAGCAGACT
>URCN01000089.1:0-7058 GCA_900546335.1 uncultured Streptococcus sp. | reverse complement strand
CAAACTTCAGTTAAGCATGATGAATAAACTCTATCCAAAACTGGCTTATCCAGAGGAAATAAAAGTTTATTATTTAGAGGATTTGCCAAGGACGCCTGTCAAAACATTGGTGACCATTTACAAAAGCTATATGGGATGTTACAAGCTGAAAAATATGATTTTTGCTAGCAAGGCTCAGGTTCTGTATATCTATGGTGAAAAAGAATTGAACTGTGTGAAAGAATCAGCGAAATTATTTCAGCAGCTACATCCGAATACGATTTTGTATGAAGCAAAGGGCTATAATCACGGCTATTTGTCAGCTTACCTGCCTCAAGAGTGGATTGATTTGGTGGCACCATTTTTAAAGAGTGAACCATTGGAAATGTGTAATGAATCTGATATGTCATAAGGAGGAATCTGATGCTAGGAGCAATTGTGGGAGATATTGTGGGTTCAGTTTATGAATGGAACAATATTAAAACGAAGGATTTTCCTTTATTTCGTGAGGATTGTTTTTTCACGGGTGATACGGTAAGTCCGAACCGCTGAGTGTGTGAGTTTGTTAGCGAAACGTAGCTAATCCTCAGAATAAAGAAACTAAAACTCCATTATTTAGAAATGAAAACCTAAACTGTTTTTAAGGAGGCATTATATTGATAGAGAGCAGACCTGAGTTTGATAAAATCGCATCGTTTGATGAGTTTAGCAAATACTATTGGTATCGGGATGAACTTTCACAGATATGCAAGTCATTAGGGCTTGAATATAGAGGTACAAAACAGGAACTCAATGATATTATTAAGCAGTACTTTAAGGGGAAATTGATTAAAAAATCAACAGTAAAAAGGAAAAAGAAACGAGTAGAAGTCGTTACCTTAGATACGCCCTTACTTGAATGTGGATTCTCCTTTAACGCACACTTTAGAGAATATTTCTCAACTTTAACAGATGTTTCGCCCTTTAAATTTACTGCCGATATGGCGACTGCTTGGAGAAAAGTAAAAAGCGACAATGATTTGAGTTTCACAATACAGGATATGCTAAAAGTTTATCATGGAAATTCAGATTATGCCAAGTATGATCATTCGGTTTGTCAATGGAACCAATTTCTAAAGGATTTCTGTGCAGACGAAAATAGTCACAATTACTCGAATAAACTAAAAGTAGCTTCCATCCTTTGGAAAGAAGTTAGAAATTCAAGTAATGAAAAAATTTATTCAAAAAATCTTTTGACTGAATATGCTGAAAAAATAAAAGACTATTGTAAGTAGAAACGCCATCTCACTTGGTGGCAGAGGCAGCTTATGGTATTCCTGATTGGATAAAGGATAAGGCCATTTCTTACTTGGATGAACCCTTAAAGGATGTAGTCATTAGATGGGAAAATAAAATAAAAGCGTATTAATCTCCAGTACGTCAGATTTCTCTTTTCTGTATTTTCATTGTATAATAGGGGTACATTTAGTTTCATATAATGAAATATAAAGGTTTCAAACGAATATTAAGGAGAAAATCAATGAAAAAAGCAATGTTAATTATCAACCCTACCTCTGGTGGGGAAAAGGCTTTGGATTATAAGGTCAAGCTGGAGAATAAAGCCAAAGATTATTTTGAGCATGTGGAAACAAAAATTACCGAAAAAGCCTTAGACGCAACACACTTTGCTGAAGAAGCGTCTCGTGATCAGTATGATGCAGTGGTATGTTTTGGTGGAGATGGGACTGTCAATGAAGTTATTTCAGGTATTGCTGAGAGAGAATACGTTCCTAAGTTGGGTATTATCCCAGGCGGTACGGGTAACCTCATTACAAAACTTTTGGAAATCAATCAAGACATCGATGGCGCGATAGATGAACTCGATTTTAACTTAACCAACAAGATTGATATCGGTAAAGCAAATGATAACTATTTTGGCTATATCTTTAGTATCGGTTCTCTGCCTGAGGCAATTCACAATGTTGAAATTGAGGACAAGACAAAATTTGGTATCCTTGCCTATGCTGTAAATACCATGAAGTCTGTCATGACGGATCAGGTCTTTAATATTAAGGTTGAGACAGAAAATGGAAATTATGTTGGTGAAGCTAGTCATGTTTTGGTTCTCTTGACAAATTACTTCGCTGATAAGAAAATCTTTGAAGAAGATAAAGATGGCTATGCCAATATTTTGATTCTAAAAGATGCTTCTATATTCTCAAAATTATCCGTCATTCCTGATTTACTAAAAGGAGATGTTGTCGGCAATGATAACATTGAGTATATCAGAGCGCGTAATATTAAGATCTCTTCAGATAGTGAATTGGAGTCAGATGTTGACGGCGATAAATCGGATAACCTACCTGTAGAAATCAAAGTCCTAGCACAGCGAGTAGAAGTATTTTCAAAGCCGAAAGAGTAGAAGGTAAAAATTACTTTATTATTCACAACGAAATTAAGTTCTATATCAACGATTGGAGGAGGAATGAATTCTCTATTTGATGAATTTCGAACAATTTGCTCTCATTTAAACCAAGTCGGAATCACTCCGACACTCATGGGGTCTTTGGGGTTTGAATACCGTTCAAATGAAGAATGGGGGCCGTCTGACATTGACATTCATGTGCCTGGTGACCCTAGAGGTTGGGAAGCACCTGATCATCTCAGAATTTATGACTGGGACAAGATAATGAAAGTGATGAAACACTTAGGCTACGCCTTAACAGATATTCATGAGCATGAATTCCAAAAGGATGGTGTGAGTGTTGAGTTTGGAAGTATTGATTCTTTACCAGATTTTGCAGGGGTTTCGGAATCAGATATAGAGTTGATTCATCTCGAGGACATCACTTTTCGCGTTCCAAGTTTGGAACAGTATTTAAGTATTTACAAGGCTTCTTCCCAAGATTCCTATCGAAATGACCACAATAACAATAAGGATTTTAAAAAGATTGAGTGGCTGGAAAGACATTTGTAAATCATCATTTGAAAAGTAGCAAGTTGTAAGACTGGCTGCTTTTTTATTTCTAGAAACAAACCACTCGACACTACGGACAAGCCTTGCAAATAAAATTTTAAAGTAGTATACTAGAATCACAATTATGAAAACGTTTGCGTCGTAAAGCGATTCAAAGTAAACTAGGAGACAGATACAATGGAATTAACAGCCATTTACCACAGACCAGAGTCGGAGTATGCTTATCTTTATAAGGATAAGATAATGCACATTCGTATCCGGACTAAGAAAGATGATATTGAAAGCATCCATTTGCATTATGGAGATACTTTTATCTTTTTAGAGGACCATTATGAAGCAAGTAAGGCGATGATCAAAGTAACTTCTGATGCCTTATTTGATTATTGGCAAGCGGAAGTTTCAGTTGACTATGCTCGACTACAGTATCTTTTTGAACTCAAAGATAAGCTAGGTCAGAGTATTTTGTATGGCGATAAGGGATGTGTTGCAAACACGCTAGAAAACCTTCATTATGAAGGAAATGGATTTAAAATTCCTTATATCCACGAGATTGATGCTTGCTATGTTCCTGACTGGGTATCAAATACAGTTTGGTACCAGATTTTCCCAGAACGCTTTGCTAATGGGAACCCTGAGATTTCACCTGAAGGTGCGCTAGCTTGGGATTCCTCTATCAAGCCAAAGACGAGCGATTTCTTTGGTGGTGATTTACAGGGCATTATTGACCATCTGGATTACTTGCAGGACTTGGGCATTACAGGTCTTTATCTCTGTCCGATTTTTGAATCCCCAAGCAATCACAAGTATAATACGACGGATTATTTCGAAATTGACCGTCATTTTGGAGACAAGAAAATCTTCCGTAAACTGGTGGAGGGAGCCCATCAGAGGGGCATGAAAATCATGCTGGATGCTGTTTTCAATCATATCGGGGACCAGTCTCCACAATGGCAGGATGTTCTCAAGCATGGTGAAAAGTCGGAATATAAAGACTGGTTCCATGTTCAAGAATTCCCCGTGACCAAGGATAAGCTGGGAAACCCAAGAAAACTCCCTTACCATACCTTTGCCTTTGCCAGCTATATGCCCAAGCTAAATACGGCCAATCCTCAAGTGAGAGACTATCTGTTAAGCGTTGCGACTTACTGGATTGAAGAGTTTGATATCGATGCATGGCGCCTGGATGTAGCAAATGAAGTAGACCATCAATTTTGGAGAGATTTCCATAAGGCTGTCTTGGCTAAAAAGCCTGACCTTTATATTCTTGGAGAGGTTTGGCACACTTCACAGCCCTGGCTAAATGGAGATGAATTCCACGCAGTCATGAACTATCCTCTCTCTGACAGTATCAAGGATTATTTCTTGCGAGGGACTAAGAAGACACCTCAATTTATCGATGAAATCAATAGCCAGTCTATGTACTATAGACAACAGATTTCGGAAGTGATGTTCAATCTTTTGGATTCGCATGATACGGAGCGCATTTTGGCAACGGCCAAAGGAAATATCCAGCTTGTTAAGTCTGCCCTTGCCTGCCTCTTTTTGCAAAGGGGAACACCGTGTTTCTACTATGGAACTGAGTTGGAGTTAGGTGGAGGACCAGACCCAGATTGTCGTCGTGTCATGCCTTGGGAACGTGTTTCCGACAGTAATGACATGCTTCATTTCATGAAGAAATTGATTCAGCTTCGTAAGGATGCTTCAGGCATTATCCAACATGGAACTTATAGACTGCAAGAAATCAAGCAGGATGTTCTAACTCTAGAATGGAATTATGATGGACAAAAGGTCCAAGCTATTTTTAACCAATCAACTGAAAACTATCTTTTAGAAGACAGTGACGCTGTAGCTCTAGCAAGTCATTGCCAAGTATTGGAGCAGCAACTGGTGATATTGCCTAAAGGTTTTATAATCCGATAAAAATCGTACTCAAAAAGACTGTTATGAATAGGTGATTCGTGCAGTCTTTTTTTGACTTATGTAGTATAATATAGCTAAGTCACGGATTACCGGATGAGGGATTAGTGAAGAGTGTTTAAAGAAAAATAGAGACTTGTGCTTTAGAAAGGAAATTTCATGAAACGATCGAGAAAAGTAGTAGCCTTGGGACTGTGTTTGCCCTTATTTCTTGGTTTGGCTGCTTGTCACCAAAATAATACGAGCACTGAAGCTGCAAACCAGACACAGACCAGTTCGGATAAAGTTCCTTGGACGGCTTCATATACCAATCTGAACAATCAGGTTAGTACCGAAGAGGTCAAATCTCTCTTATCAGCTCACTTGGACCCAAATAGTGTTGAGGCATTTTTCAATCTTGTCACAGACTATAATGCGACTGTCGGCTCTACTGGCTTAAGTGGAAATTTTGCCTCCTTTACGAAGACAGAATACGATGTAGAGAAAATCAGCAGTCTCTGGAATCAAAAAAAGGGTGACTTTGTAGGGACCAACTGCCGTATCAATAGCTATGCGTTATTAAAAAATTCAGTCACGATCCCAAAACTTGAAAAGAATGACCAGCTACTTTTTGTGGATAACGATGCTATCGATAAGGGAAAAGTATTTGACGCGAAAGATAAGGAAGAGTTTGATATTCTATTTTCTAGGGTGGAGACGGAAGCGACAACGGATGTAAAAGTTCACGCGCAGAAGATGGAGAAATTCTTCTCCCAGTTTCAATTTAATGATAAAGCTCGGATGTTGTCTGTTGTGTTACATGATAATTTGGATGGAGAGTATCTTTTTGTTGGACACGTTGGTGTTTTAGTGCCAGCTGATGATGGTTTCTTATTTGTAGAGAAACTGACTTTTGAAGAGCCTTATCAAGCTATTAAGTTCGCGAGCAAGGAAGATTGTTACAAGTATCTATCCACCAAATATGCGGATTATACAGGTGATGGACTGGCCAAGCCTTTCATTATGGATAATGAAAAGTGGGTTGAAGGTTATTAAGATAGGCAAAGGAGAAGTAATATGAAGACAGTAATAGCGCTTTTAGTTCTCATTCTTATCGGATTCTGGGCTATAAACATTCTCAAGCCTCGTAAGTCAAATAAAAAGGGAAAATTTATAGGTTATACTCAGCGCTATGATATTGACGGAGAGGGATACCAGTCAGAAGTCTGGGAAGTGACAGAAGATGAGGATTTGAAATAAAGAGGAGAGTCCAAAAACAGTATTATGCCTTTTCAAGAAAGGTAACTAGTAAAATCAGTGCTATCCTAAGAAACGAATAGGAGGAAACATTATGGGAATGATTGCTAATTATCGATATCTATCTGAAAATGAATTAAGGCAAATAGTGCCAGATTCTCGTCAGGAAGAGGAAGTGCTTGACTTAGTAGAGGATTCTACTAAGGAAAATGAGACGTTGATAGATATTGACAAAATGTGGGACGCCATACTCTTTGTTATGACAGGCTTTAGTAGTTCAGAATTTATGGATGACGATCCTTTGAGAGAAGCTGTCTTGGGAGTGACCCCTTTAGAAAATGTGTCAGAATATATAGCCTATACTGAAAAGTCAAAGATAGCTGAGATTGTTCAAGCTTTAGAGAATTTTAACATGGATAGGGCTCTGGCAGACTTTAGCATGAAAGCATGCAAGAAGGCAGATTTATACCCCGATATTTGGGTTTATCTTGAAGAAGAGGAAGAAATCAAGGATGATATTCGAACCAGCTTTGTAAAAATGAAGGACTTTTATAAGAAAATCTTAACTCTCAGGGGGAATGTCTTAGTGACTATTTGTTAAGTATTTTTACAAATTGTTAGTCAGGTGCGTGATGAATGCACATTTAGAAAATCGTACACCTGATGATTTGTCTGGTGAAGGAAATATTCCACCGTGTAGTCGGACGGGATAGATAGAAATCGGTTATAGAACGTGTAACCTTAATAAATTTTAAAATTTAAGATGGAGGATTAAAGAGATGGGAAAAATTGAATGGGAAAATGCAAAGACGCGTTTAGATGCCTTGCTTGTCATTGATGAGTATCGAACAGATCCAAATAAGACCTGGCTTCGATTGATCGTTAAGACTGAGGGAAACTATGGGGCTCGTTACCTTATCGACAACGGTTCTGGTGATTCTCTAGATGTGATGTTCACTGATAAAATGAT
>URCN01000088.1:0-7112 GCA_900546335.1 uncultured Streptococcus sp. | reverse complement strand
GTAAAAGGGATCCAAAAATATTACGCTGGTCAGTAAAAAAGTCTCGAGAAATCTCGAGGCTTTTCATATCAAATGCCTAACTTTATTAGAGTTATGAATAAAAAAGTTTGTTTTTTAAAATTATAAATACTTGACAATATATATATATATATGATACAATTAAAGTAATAAGGTTCGCCTAGAAATAAAATGAAAAATTAAAGAGGAGATAAAACAATGAAGAAAGTTTTATTATCATCAGTAGCAGCTCTTGCAGTATTTTCTGCAGCAGCCCCAGCATTTGCATCTGACAACTCATATAGCTCAAATGCATTGATCCAAAAACACTATGTTTCAGAACGTGACATTGCTGACGAAGCAAACACACAAGTTGCAAAACACGAAGCTGAAATCAACGCAGAAGCTGAAAACGATGCAGCAGTTGTAGCAGCTAAAGCAGCTCTTGAAGCATACGGATCAGGTCACCTTTATGACACTTACGTTGCAAAAGTTGAAGCAGCTCGTGCTGAAGCACGTAATGTAGTACGTAACAAATATGTGGCTCGTCTTCAAGATGCATACCGTGACTCTGCTGTTGCCGCAGGTAAATACTGGAACGATCCAACTGGAGTTCAAGACAACAAAACAAAAGACATGCGTGATGCAGAAGATAAAGCTCTTAACCATGGTGGTGTAGCAGACCAAGCGGCTGCTGATAAACCATCTGCTGATAAACCATCTGCTAAACCTGAAGAAGGTAAACCAGGTGTAGCTGATCAAGCTAAAAAATCTGCTGAAGCAGCTAAAAAAGCTGGTGTAGATGCAAAAGCTGGTCAAAAAGCTCTTCCAAAAACACACGCTGCTAAATAATTCATTTATTTGGTGAAGTATCCTATCACTGAAACTTTGTTTCAGTGATTTTTTTGATAATAGATAATAGTAGAATAGTTGAAGGAGAAAAAATGAGTAAACGTTCTAAAAAAACTAAAGCATCCATTTGGAAAATTATTCTCTCCGTGCTTACAGTAGCGCTTGTTGCAATAGGTGGTTATTTTGTATTTAATAGTTTTACAACTCCAAAGGGAACAACTAACGAATCAGAAGTTACTCAGGAAGCATCGAAACCGGCCTATGTTGTTAGTGCAGAAGAAAAAGAATATCTTTCAAATAGATTTAAGGGCTTAACTGCAACTAATTCTGAAACAATTGCTTATGTTTATGCTCCTGGTACACAGTTAGACGAGCCTGTTGTTCAAACAAAGGACAATGAAACTTATCTAAATAAGACCTTTGAAGGTGAACAGGTGCCTTATTTAGGTGCGGTATTCATGGATGCTGATAATAAGAAAGATTTTAGTGATCATTTAACTTGGTTATTTGGTCATGCTAGAGGTAGTAAAGTTGGTGACCATCGTATGTTTAATGATGTGAACTACTATAGTCGTCAAGAATATTTTAATGAGCACCCTTATGTTGTTGTTGAAACATCTGAGAGGAAATATTACTATGAAGCTGTTGCGATGATTATTGTACCAGAAGAAACAGCCTTCTATCGTACTAGTTTTGAAGATGATAAAGATTTTGAAAAACAGTTAACTACTATTTATGATACAGCAGAGGTTAAGAAACCAAATGTAAAAGTCACTGCTACAGATAAGTATCTTGTTCTCTCAACTTGTCGTGAAGAGGATGATACTATTCGTGCTAATCTCTATCTTCGCCAAATTCCTGATTCAGAGATGGATGAGTTTGTGAAGCAACATGGTGATCAACTTGCATACAAAGCAACTAGATAGGATAAAATAAATAATTTTTTAACTTCTTAAATCTGCTTAAAGAATTTAAGAAGTTTTTTATGTTAAAAATAGTCAGTATTTGTGAAATATGCTATACTGAGAAAAAAGGAGGATTTCTATGAGCCAAGAATTTATCAATCCAAGTGATGGTGTGGTACGTCAGTATCTAGCAACCAGCAAAACGTTAGCGGTAGTGGGTTTGTCTGACCGTGAAGAAACAACTAGTAATCGAGTGACTAAGGAAATGCAGGCTCGAGGCTATAAAATCATTCCAGTTAATCCCAAGGCTGCAGGTGGGGAAATCTTGGGAGAAAAGGCCTATGCAAGCCTAGCTGAGATTCCTTTTCCTGTAGATATCGTCAATGTATACAGACGGAGCGAGTTTTTACCAGATGTGGCGCGTGATTTTCTCAAGGCTGATGCTAAGATTTTTTGGGCACAACTGGGACTTGAAAGCCTAGAAGCAGAAGAAATCTTGCGTGCTGGAGGATGCGATGACATCGTGATGAATCGCTGTATTAAGAGAGAACATACTCGTTTAATTCTTGAGCAATAAAAAGGTAGCCAGTAGGCTACCTTTTGTGTTAGAAAATACCAATCAATGCCTGCATGCTTAGGCTGGTAAGGATGATAGCAATCCAGCAAAGGCCTCCAAGAAGAATGGATTTCCCGCTGGATTTGACCATGGCAATCAGATTGGTTTTGAGACCGATAGCACTCATGGCCATGATAATGAGGAATTTGGAGAGTTGTTTGAGAGGGGTGAAGAAGCTACTAGACACACCGAGAGAGGTGAGAAGAGTCGTTAAGAGAGAAGCCAGGATAAAGTAAAGGATAAAAAGAGGGAAGACCTTTTTTAGTTGGAAATCTTGGCTGTTTTTTTGCTGGCGACTTTGCCAGTAGGAGAGAAAGAGCGTGATAGGAATAATGGCAAGGGTGCGTGTGAGTTTAACAATGGTTGCAGACTCAAGGGTATTGGTCTGATAAAGACTGTCCCAGGAGCTGGCGGTAGCCGTTACAGAAGAAGTATCATTGACCGCAGTTCCTGCAAAGAGGGCGAAGCCATCATTGGATAGGTGAAGCCAGGTTCCTAGAGTTGGAAAGATGAGCGCAGCCAAGATATTGAAGAAAAAGATAACGGAAATGGCTTGGGCGACTTCTTTTTCCTTGGCATGGATAACGGGCGCTGTCGCAGCAATGGCAGAGCCACCACAGATCGAAGACCCCACTCCAATCAAAGTAGCCAGTTTTGTGTCTAGCGCAAAGAAACGCTGGAAGAGGTAGGCAACGATTAAGGAAATCGAAATGGTGGAAAGGATGACAGGGAGCGAAGATTGCCCAACCGCGAAGACTTGCGAGATATTGAGACCAAAACCAAGCAAAATAACGGCATATTGGAGCAACTTCTTAGAACTAAAGGCTAATCCAGCATCCAATTGTTTGTAGGAAGAGAGAAAAGGATGGAGGAGCATCCCCACAAAAATCGCAAAGACAGGTGCCCCCACGACAGGAAAGAAACCTCCTAGGTACCAAGATATGATAGAAATGAGAAGGCAGGTCAAGATTCCTGCTTCATTTTTTGATAAAAATGACATATAAACCTCCGAAATAAGCACTTATTATTATAGTCCTGTCGAGAAGAAAAGTAAAATAGAAAGTGAAAAATGCAGGTTTCAGATGGATTTTGCGGTCAGGGAGCTTTTGTAGTATAATAGTACTATGTTCTGTAAGCAAGGGGGATATCTATGGACTTAACCAAGCGCTTTAATAAACAGTTAGACAAGATTCAAGTTTCCTTGATTCGCCAGTTTGACCAGGCTATTTCAGAGATTCCTGGGGTCTTGCGTTTGACCTTGGGGGAACCTGATTTTACAACGCCAGATCATGTCAAGGAAGCAGCCAAGCGAGCCATTGATCAGAACCAATCCTACTATACAGGGATGAGCGGTTTACTGACCTTGCGCCAGGCTGCTAGCGACTTTGTAAAAGAAAAATACCAGCTAGATTATAATCCTGAAAATGAAATTTTAGTTACAATTGGGACGACAGAGGCTTTATCTGCTACTTTGACGGCTATTTTGGAAGAGGGGGACAAGGTGCTCTTGCCAGCTCCTGCCTATCCAGGATATGAGCCGATTGTCAATCTAGTTGGGGCAGAGATTGTCGAGATTGATACAACTGAAAATGGTTTTGTCTTGACTCCTGAAATGTTGGAAAAGGCCATTTTGGAGCAAGGGGACAAGCTCAAAGCAGTTATTCTCAACTATCCAGCCAATCCGACAGGAATTACCTATAGTCGGGAGCAGTTGGAAGCCTTGGCAGACGTTTTACGCAAGTATGAGATTTTTGTTGTCTGTGATGAGGTATACTCAGAATTGACCTATACAGGGGAAAATCATGTATCATTGGGAACTATGCTGAGAGACCAGGCTATTATTATTAATGGCTTGTCTAAATCGCATGCTATGACTGGTTGGCGTTTAGGCTTTATCTTTGCTCCTGCAGCTTTCACAGCTCAGTTAATCAAGAGTCACCAATATTTGGTTACTGCCGCAAATACCATGGCGCAACATGCTGCAGTGGAGGCCTTGACCGCTGGTAAAAACGACGCAGAGCCTATGAAGAAGGAATACATCCAGCGTCGAGATTATATCATCGGAAAGATGACTGCTCTTGGTTTTGAGATTATCAAACCAGACGGTGCCTTCTATATCTTTGCTAAGATTCCAGCAGGTTACAATCAAGACTCCTTTGCTTTTCTGAAAGATTTTGCCCAGAAGAAGGCCGTTGCCTTTATCCCTGGTGCCGCCTTTGGGCGTTACGGAGAAGGCTATGTGCGCCTGTCTTATGCAGCTAGCATGGAAACGATCAGAGAGGCCATGAAACGACTTGAGGAGTACATGAGAGAAGCATGATTCAGTCTATCACGAGTCAAGGTCTCGTACTCTACAATCGTAACTTTCGTGAGGATGACAAGCTAGTCAAAATTTTTACCGAGCAGGCTGGGAAGCGCATGTTTTTCGTCAAACACGCTGGTCAATCTAAACTAGCTCCGGTTATACAGCCCTTGGTGTTGGCACGGTTTCTCTTACGAATCAATGATGACGGCCTTAGCTACATCGAGGACTATCATGAGGTGATGACCTTTCCCAAGATCAATAGTGACCTCTTTGTCATGGCTTATGCGACTTATGTTGCGGCTCTTGCAGATGCTAGTTTGCAGGATAATCAGCAGGATGCTCCCTTGTTTGCCTTCTTGAGAAAGACTCTGGAGTTGATGGAAGAGGGTTTAGATTATCAGGTCTTAACCAATATTTTTGAAATTCAAATCTTGACCCGATTTGGAATCAGCCTCAACTTTAATGAGTGTGTCTTTTGCCATCGGGTAGGTCAGGCCTTTGACTTTTCTTTCAAATATGGAGCCTGCCTCTGTCCAGACCATTATCATGAGGACGAGAAACGTTGCCATTTGAATCCCAACATCCCTTATTTGCTCAATCAATTTCAAGCCATTGATTTTGAGACTTTGGAGACCATTTCGCTCAAGTCCGAAATCAAGCAAGAGTTGCGCAAGTTTATGGATCAAATCTATGAAGAGTACGTTGGGATTCACCTAAAATCAAAGAAATTTATTGATTCCCTAGCAGACTGGGGACAATTACTAAAAGAGGAAGACAAATGAAAAAAATCGCAGTAGATGCTATGGGGGGCGATTACGCACCTCAAGCCATCGTTGAGGGTGTCAACCAAGCCCTTGCTGACTTTTCAGATATTGAGATTCAGCTCTACGGAGATGAAAGTAAGATTAAGCAATATCTAACAGCGACAGAGCGTGTCAGCATTATCCATACGGATGAGAAAATTAACTCAGACGATGAGCCGACAAAAGCTATCCGTAAGAAGAAAAATGCCAGCATGGTATTAGCAGCCAAGGCAGTCAAGGAGGGAGAAGCAGGCGCTGTCCTCTCAGCTGGGAACACAGGTGCCTTGTTGGCTGCAGGATTCTTCATTGTGGGTCGTATCAAGAATATCGATCGTCCAGGGCTCATGTCTACCTTGCCGACTATCGATGGCAAAGGGTTTGACATGCTCGATCTCGGTGCCAATGCAGAAAACACAGCCCAGCACCTCCACCAATACGCTGTTCTAGGCTCCTTCTATGCGAAAAATGTTCGTGGGGTTTCGAAACCACGTGTTGGTTTGCTAAACAATGGAACAGAAAGCAGCAAGGGAGATCCGCTTCGTAAGGAAACATACGACTTGCTAGTAGCTGATCAAAGTTTGAACTTTGTCGGAAACGTGGAAGCGCGTGATCTGATGAATGGCATTGCAGATGTTGTCGTGACAGATGGTTTCACGGGAAACGCAGTGCTCAAATCTATCGAAGGGACAGCTATGGGAATCATGGGCTTGCTCAAGACAGCTATTACGGGTGGTGGCCTTCGAGCGAAGCTAGGTGCTCTACTTCTCAAGGATAGTCTTAAAGGGTTGAAGACACAGCTCAACTATTCAGATGTTGGAGGGGCAGTCTTGTTTGGTGTCAAGGCACCTGTTGTAAAAACTCATGGCTCAAGTGATGCCAAGGCTGTGTACAGTACGATTCGTCAGATTCGTACCATGCTAGAAACAGACGTAGTTGCTCAGACTGCGCGTGAATTTTCAGGAGAATAAAAAAGATGACAGAAAAAGAAATTTTTGACCGTATTGTAACCATTATCCAAGAGCGACAGGGAGCAGACTTTGCCGTAACAGAGGCTTTGAGTTTGAAAGACGATCTAGATGCGGACTCAGTGGACTTGATGGAGTTTGTCTTGACACTAGAAGATGAATTTGGTATCGAAATCACTGATGAGGAAATCGATCAACTTCAAAGTGTGGCGGATGTAGTAGCGATTATTAAAGATAAAAAATAGCCAAAAGCAACATGCAAGTCATGTTGTTTTTTTGTTTACGGAAAAAAGAGAAATTTTTAGTAGAAATTGCGAATAAAGAGATGAGAAAGAAAAAGGAGGAACGTTTATGTATATTACCGGTTTTTATCCGTGGTTCATTAGGTGGTTTTTAAAATAAAAATGAATGAATTGTTCATTTTCGAATTGTTTTTCGAATAGATAGGTAAGAAGAAAAAGGAAGGAGACTACGCGATGTATTTACCAATCTTATTGCCATGGTTTATCAAATGGTATTTGAAATAAATGAAATTTACCTGCTCATTTTAAATCACTTCTCGAATAGATAAGCGAGAAGAACAGGAAGGAAAAATGATTTCAGTTATTTTTCCAATCTGGTTTTTAAAATGGTTTAAAATCTAGAAGTCGTAAAACAAAAAAATAAAAA
>URCN01000087.1:0-7193 GCA_900546335.1 uncultured Streptococcus sp. | reverse complement strand
ACTAGAATCAAAAGCATACAAGCTGCCATGACTATAGGCATAAATCTATTAATCACCTCTCTAGTTCGAATTCAATTGCTCACGTAGTTTACGCATATAGGTTACGATTACATATTTGTACTTTAGAGTTACTGGCCTCCTTGTCCGCTATATACGCTTTACTATCACGTGCCTATTCGTATAGCTAAGATTTCTCTATCTCTTTCTCTGCCGATTCTTATTTCCAACGTCAGACTTAAACAGTCTATCCTAATGCCGTTCGATCAGCTACTCACAATAGTCAGGTTTGGGAATCACTTTTGGGTTTACTAGTATATGGTACCTACAGAGGACTTACACCTCAGATGAACGGAATGCCCGTCGTACCTAAAAAAACGAGCACTTTCGTACTCGTTCTCTGATATAAACTACTGATTAAAGTGAGTTTACGTCAACTTTAATACCAACACCTTGAGTAGTTGTGATAGTCAAGTTTGTTACGTAAGTTCCTTTAGCTGTAGCTGGTTTTGCTTTTTGGATTGTTTCGTTGAAAGCTTTGAAGTTTTCAACCAATTTTTCAGCTTCAAATGATACTTTACCGATGATTGCTTGAACGTTACCTGCACGGTCAGCACGGTAAGTGATTTTACCACCTTTAGACTCTTCAACTGCTTTAGCAACATCCATTGTTACAGTACCAGTTTTAGGGTTTGGCATCAAGTTACGTGGTCCAAGGACACGTCCAAGACGTCCAACAAGAGCCATCATGTCAGGTGTAGCGATAACTACGTCGAAGTCCAACCAACCGTCGTTGATTTTTGCAACAAGGTCATCTTCACCAACAAAGTCTGCACCAGCAGCTTTTGCTTCTTCAGCTTTTGCACCACGTGCGAAACCAAGAACGCGTGAAGTTTTACCTGTACCGTTTGGCAATACCATTGCGCCACGGATTTGTTGGTCAGCTTTTTTAACGTCGATGTTCAAGTTATAAGCAACTTCTACAGTTGCGTCAAATTTTGCAAAGTTAGTTTCTTTTGCAAGTGCTACAGCTTCTTCTACACTGTATGCTTTTGTGCTGTCGATTTTCTCAAGAGCAGCACGAAGTTGTTTGCTTTTTTTAGCCATTTTCTGTTCTCCTTGTAAGTGGTTCAATCGATTTTCATCTCCCACGTCACTTCTCGAAATGATGAAGTCTTGCGGGTTATATTGGGGGTGTTATTGATTAGTCAACAACAGTGAATCCCATAGAACGAGCAGTACCTTCGATCATACGCATTGCAGACTCAATGTTTGCTGCGTTCAAATCTGGCATCTTAGTTTCTGCAATTTCTTGTACTTGTGCACGAGTAACTGTAGCAACTTTAGTTTTGTTAGGTGTACCTGATCCTTTTTCAACACCTGCAGCTTTTTTCAAAAGAACAGCAGCTGGTGGTGTTTTTGTAACGAAAGTAAATGATTTGTCTTCGTATACTGAGATAACAACTGGAATGATCATACCAGCTTGGTCAGCTGTACGAGCGTTGAACTCTTTTGTGAATCCCATGATGTTGATACCAGCTTGACCAAGAGCAGGTCCAACTGGTGGAGCTGGTGTAGCTTTACCAGCAGGGATTTGCAATTTTACAAGTTTTTCGACTTTTTTAGCCATTTTTAAATCCTCCTTTGTGGTTTTGGCGGTAATTAGAGATTTTTACCTCCCACAAGTATGCTTTACACATACCTTTCCATTATACACTATTTATCTAAAAATGCAAGAGAAAAATTACTTTTTTAATCGACGTAATCGCCGCCTTCAAAGCCATAGTACTCTTCCAAACTGAGTCCACTTGCAGCAATTTCCTTGGCTTCTTTGCCAACGTAGCGAAGATGCCATTCTTCTGCCATGTAGCCAGTCTCTTTTTCCTTGCCTTTGAGATAGCGAACGACAAAGCCATAGTCAGCCGCATGATCCAAGAGCCACTGGGCTGCCTTTTCTTCAGTAACTAAATCACCATCTGTCCCAATAAGGTCAAAAGCAAGACCCGTCTGGTGTTCACTGTAACCTGGGCGTGCTGAGTAGCGATCTGCTGCTTCCTTGCCATCTTGATTGACATAGTCTTGATAAAGTTTAGTTTGGGTTTCATAACTTCTAAAACCACTGTAGTGATCGCTGATTGGGTAGCCAGCTGCTTGCATTGCTGCAATGAGCTTCAGCAACTCTGCTTTAGCTGTTTGATTTTCTCCTGGATTATAGTCTTTTGACAAAGGATAGTGCTTATTAGCTATGACGATTTCATCGTACTTCCCTTGAATACTATAGTAGTCTCCCTTATTGACAACTTCTGCCTTCTTCTGACTAGAGGCTTGAGATTTGCTCCCTACAGTTCCTTCAGGTTGACTAGATTGTTCCGTTTTTTGAGTGTTTTCTTCATTTTTAGGTTTTTCTTGAGAACATGCTGCTAGGGTTACTGCCAGCAAACCGGATAAAACGATGTATCTTTTTTTCATTTTTTCTTCCTCTCTTAGACCATGTACTTCTCTAATTCATCGGATAAGGCTTTAATCATTTGTTCCAACTCATGGGATTTCACTTGGCAATCTTCTGCCGCCATTTCTTCCCAGGGCACCCACCAGACTGGACCACGGCCATTCAATCCATGACCCCTCATATCACCTGACCGTCTTGGAAATAGGTGCCAGTGAGCGTGGGCATCTCCATTTCCTAGAAGTTCGATGTTCATCTTTTCAGCTTTAAACGTTTTGGCAACAGCTTCTTGGACCAAACTCATTTCCTCTAGAAAACGAAGTTTTACAGAAGTCTCCATATGGTGGAGTTCTGTGACATGCTCTTTTGCCAGAAATAAGGTATAGCCCTTAAAGTATTGGTGGTCTCCAATGACAACATAGCCTGTTTCTAGTTCTTTTACAAAGTAGGGATTTTCCCCTGCCTTGATCCATTCAATTCTTTGACAAATCAAGCACATATTAGTCTACCAATGCACTCTTGAGATAAGCATCAACCATACGCTCAGTCGCCACTACTGAATCAATGTGTGTTCGTTCGTAAGAGTGACTGGACTCGATTCCCGCTCCAAGGAGGGCATGTTTGACCTCTGCTCCTGCTGACATAGCCGCTGAAGCATCCGAACCGTAAAATGGATAAATGTCGAGCTTAAAAGGAATATCTTGCTCCTTCGCCAAAGCCACTAAATGTTGACGGAAGTCGTAGTGATAGGGACCTGAAGCGTCCTTGACACAGATAGACACTGTATACTCATCCGTCTGCTGGTCATCGCCCATAGCTCCCATATCTACAGCTAGATATTCTACTACCTGACTTGGAATATTGGAGTTTGCACCGTGACCCACCTCTTCAAAGACTGAAAAAGCAAAGTGTGTCGTCATTGGCAAATCAATTCCTTCTTCTTTATAAACTCGAAGAAGATTGAGCAAAATCGCTGCACTGACCTTGTCGTCCAAATGTCGAGACTTGATAAAACCAGTCTCTGTCACGACAGTTCGCGGGTCAAAGCTGATGAAGTCACCAACTTCAATGCCCAAGGCTCGGGTTTCTTTTTCATTGGTTACTTTTGCATCCAAACGCACTTCCATATTGTCCTGAGTGCGTTCAGCAGTTCCTGCATCTTTGTAGACATGGCAAGATGTCTGGTGGATGAGGATAGTTCCAGATACCGTTTTACCTGTACTAGCCACATGAACAGTACAGTTTTCTCCCTCAATCATGTTCCAAGGAAAACCACCGATACGGTCCAATTTGAGACGACCATCTGGCTTGACTGCACGCACAATGGCTCCAAGTGTGTCTACATGGGCAGTTACATAGCGATGTTGTTCGTCATTTTGACCTTTGATTGTTACATTGACACCACCCTTAGATGTGCGAACAGGCTTGTAACCAAGCTCTTCTAATGTATGGACTAGGTAGTCTGAAATCTCACGAGTAAAGCCCGTCGGAGATGCAATTGCGGTTAGTTCTTTGATATAGTTTATAGTCTGATTCATTTCTTCACCTCTTTCCTACCATTATAACATTTTTCTAGTCAGACTCCTTCTCAAAAGGAGAAAAACTGTGTTTAGTTGCTTTCACTATAGATCCATGTTATAATACAAATACTTTGATTATGAAAGGAAAGTAAAAAATATGAAATCATACTTTAAAGTATCACTAGCTCTTGTGGCTTCACTTGTCCTCCTGCTCGGATGTTCCAAACAAGCATCAACACCTGCTAACAGCAGTACCAAAGAAGAGACCACAACTCAGTCAAGTGAGAGCAAACAAAGCACTGAACAATCATCTGAAAAGAAAGAAACGGCCAAGACACATACTTTTGTCAACAAAAGCAATCCTGGAATCACTTCTACCTTGGTTTATACTGTAGAAGGCGACAATGTTATCAAGCAAACCGCTCAGAATGTTGCAGATCCTGAAATCCTTGGTGCAACTCCAGAAGATGTCAAGAGTTTTATTGAAGAAAAGTACACAGGTTATAATGGACTCAAAGGTGTTAAACAAACCATTGAAATCAAAGATGGAAAAGTTGTTCAAGATCTAGAAGTTGATTTCTCAGTTGCAAGCATTAGCGAACTTAGAAAAGCACTTCCTGAAGAATATTCTGGTATCGGCAATCGTGTCAGTTTCTCAAACTCTAAAAAAGCACTGGAAAAAATGGGATTCACAGAAAAGACGAACTAATCTCCTAAAATTTCATATAGACTAGTGTAGGTCCACCCCAAAAGTTAGACAGAAAAAATCTAACTTTTAGGGTGTTTTATTATATCCCTAACCGATGAGTCCAATAGATCCTCCCCTTCTCATAAAAAGTGCATTTGAAACTTTACCCACTTTTCAATCCATAGGATAAAAGTTCTTTGAAATAGATAGAGACAAAACTTTAATCATCAGACTAGTTTCTATTCGTTGTCATATCAAGTCAGATGAAAGGATAGGTCAAGTTGATTTTACAGTAGAATCATGTTATAATACAAAATACTTTGATTGCGAAAGGAAATTCTATGAAAACTCTTGTTAAAACTTCACTAGCCCTAGTGGCTTCACTTGTCCTCCTACTCGGATGTTCCAAACAAGCATCTACACCTGCTAGCAGCAGTACCAAAGAAGACAAAACAACTCAGTCAAGCGAGATCAAACAAAGCAGTCAACAATCATCTGAAAAGAAAGATGAGACAAAAAACTACATTTTTGTTCACAGTAGTAATCCCGGAAGAACTTCTACCTTGACATACACTGTTAAGGGGGATGATGTTGTAAAACAAGAAGTCTATAATGTTTTTGACCCTGAAATACTTGACAAGTCAGCAGAAGAGATTAAAGAACTTATCGTGAAAACTTATAAAAAGGAGGAAGGACTTAAAGGTATTACACAAAATATCGAATTCAAAGATGGAAAAGTCATCCATAGCATGGAGGTTGACATGACTGTTGTGAATCTCGAAGAGATGAAAAAAGCAATGCCAAATGAAGTTTCTGGCTCTGGAAGCCGTGTAAGTTTTCTAAAAACTAGAAAAATGCTTAAAGAGGCTGGTTATATTGAACAAACCAACTAATGAGTCGTGCTCATACAAAAAATTCTTGGTCGATGACCAAGAATTTTTTTATTCCATCTCAAAAACATCACTCTCTTGTTTGTTTGGTAGAACCAATGAAAGCAAGATTCCGACAATAGCTGGCACTAGCCATGGAAGAGAGGCTGACGCAAACGGAAGGGCATTAATCAGATTTTCTAGAAACTCAATCTTAAAGGAACTTCCAAGGACGCTTGCAAGAGCAATAGCTGTAACAAGCCCAATAGTTAACTGCATGCCCGGTTTTGATAGGGGTACAAACTTATTAACAATCACAATCATCACAATGGCGATGGTGATTGGGTACAATATTACCAGTACTGGCACTGAATACTTAATGATTGCATCAAGTCCAAGATTTGCAATAGCAAATCCAATCAAGGTAAAGGCAGTGGCATAGACCTTGTAGCTGATTTGTGGGAAACGTTCGTTAAAGAACTCTGCTGTAGAGACGATCAAGCCAACTGTCGTTGTGAAGCAGGTTACAGTTACCATGACAGCAAGGAAGAGTTGAGCCGTTGAACCAAAGATTTCCTGAGTTGCTTGTGACAAGATATAAACACCTGGAGTTCCACCCTTCATGACTTCTGCCGGAACTGGGAAGTGATTTCCAAGGAATCCTAGACCAATATAGAGAGCACTGAAGGCAAGAGCTACCACAATACCAACAACCCAAATAGTTGAGATGTATTCTTTCTTACTTGAAAATCCAAGTTGTTTCAAGGTTTGAACAGCGATGACACTGAAGGCAACTGAGGCAAGGGCATCCAAGGTGTTATACCCCTCTAAGAATCCTGTTCCGAAAGCAGATGCTTGATAGGCTTCTGAAGCTACTTGAGGACTTGTTCCGCCATATTTAAAGGCACCTAGTACAACTAAGATAACGATAAGCAAAGCAAAGACTGGCGTCAAGATTCGTCCGATACGATCCAAAATCTTTGATGGATTGAGCGAAATCAGATAGGCTGCGGCAAAGTAAAGCACGGTAAAGATAATCAATCCTAGGCCTTTATTTGCTTCAGACAAGAGAGGGCTGATACCGACCTCATAAGCTGTTGTTGCTGTACGTGGAATGGCAAAGAATGGGCCAATCGATAGATAGAGGACTGCAAGATAAAGAGTCGCAAACCAAGGTGAGATTTTCTTAGAAATCTCATAAATGTATCCTTTAGGATTGAGCGTTCCGATGATAAGTGTCAAAACGGCAATACCGACACCTGAAAAGACAAACCCTGCGATGGCAGGAAGAAACTGTTCTCCAGATAGGGCACCTAGAGAAGGTGGAAAAATCAAGTTTCCCGCACCAAAAAATATTCCAAACAGGAGCAAGCCTGTTAGGGCACCTTTTTTAGCCATAAAAATCTCCTCCAATTAGTTATTTGTTTTTTTATTTTTTGAACGTATTGCTCTAAAAGCAGAACCGCCTACTTTACTCACTAAACCAGCTTTCGCTGTGCTTTTCCCTACGGTTCCTACCTTTGTAATCAAATGTTTACTTGAGGTGTTCAATTCAGAGACACTTTCGCTTAAATCAGCAACGGCCGTAAACAACGGATCAATCGTTGCCACTTTTTGATTCACATCTGTCAATAGTTCATTGCTTTTAACAAGCAAGCCTTCCACTTGGCGAC
>URCN01000086.1:0-7233 GCA_900546335.1 uncultured Streptococcus sp. | reverse complement strand
TTGGCAGATACGCAAACTCCTCAAGGGATTGTTGCAGTGATTCAAAAAGAAGAAGAAACTGAAAGTGATGGTTGTTTTTGGAACACGACCTGAAGCTATTAAAATGGCCCCTTTAGTGTTAGAATTGCAAAAACATAGTGACAGCATTGAGACGATTACAGTTGTGACAGCTCAGCACCGTCAAATGCTTGATCAAGTTCTTGAAACTTTTAGCATCGAGCCACATTATGACCTGGATATTATGGGGAAAAATCAATCCCTTTTAGATATTACTGGAAAAATTTTAGAAAAGTTTGATCCAGTTGTTAAGCAAGAACTTCCAGATATAATTCTTGTTCATGGAGATACAACAACAACTTTTGCAGCAAGTTTAGTTGCTTTTTATAATCAGGTACGTATCGGCCACGTTGAAGCTGGTCTAAGGACCTTTGATAAATATTCTCCTTTCCCAGAAGAAATGAATCGTCAGATGACAGATAGTCTTGCGGATCTCTATTTTGCTCCAACTAGTGAGAGTAAAGAAAATCTCCTCAAGGAAAATCATCCTGAGTCTGCTATTGTCATTACGGGAAATACAGCCATTGATGCCTTGAAACTAACCGTTCAATCGGATTACTATCATGATGTTCTAGATCAATTGGATCCAGATAAGAAACTTGTATTGGTAACCATGCACCGTCGTGAGAATCAAGGTCAACCAATGAGAAATGTCTTTACAGCTTTACGTGAGATGGTCGATCTTCATCAGGAAATTGAGGTTGTTTATCCTGTTCACCTTAGCCCTGCCGTGCAAGAAGCAGCAAACGATATCTTAGCTGGTCACGATCGTATTCACTTGATTGAGCCTTTAGATGTACTTGATTTTCATAATTTGGCTTCAAGAAGCTATTTTATCATGACTGACTCTGGAGGTGTTCAAGAAGAGGCGCCTTCTCTCGGCAAACCTGTCCTTGTCCTTCGTGACACGACGGAACGTCCAGAAGGAGTAAGAGCAGGTACGTTGAAGCTAGTTGGTACGGATCCAGTACGTGTGAAAGAAGCAATGGCAGCACTCTTAACAGATGAAACTCTTTATAGACAAATGTCTCAGGCACCAAATCCTTATGGAGATGGAAGAGCCTCTGAACGAATCGTACAATCCATTCAACAGTACTTTGGGGCAGTGACTTCTGTATCTGAATTCAAAGGGGGGAAATAAGATAAAATGAAAAATTGGAGTCAATTTAAAAACTGGCTTATGGCTTTGCTTGCTTGTGAGGTCATTCTTTTGGTGCTTTGTTTTTTGTATGCTCGAGCAATCATTTTAGAACAAATCTTGTTTTTAGCTTTAGCCTTGTTTGCAGTGTTGGTATTATCTGACCTTTTGCTTACTTGGACCCTTATCTTAGCATTTGGTTTTGGACTTATCGTTTTGGTTGCGGGTGTGGTTTATATCCCGATCATTCAACTGATCTTCTTATTAATCAGTTTTCCACTTTTGATTGGGATTCTACTTAAGGTTCGTTATTATTTCTTCAAGGTGGCCTCAAAGGTCCAAGAACAGGAGGACGAAGCTCGAGCAGATTACCAAGCTATGATCACTGAACAAAGTGATGTGATGGTACAGTCCTTATTGATTCATTGGGCACATGAAGATTTGTTCTTCCAGATTAAACCCAAAGAACATAACCAGATGCTCAGTCGCATTCAAGAGGTAATTGCTCAGGAATTGAGTTACAATGATAAGCTCTATTACGTTTCGGATGGTAATTTTCTCGTTCTATCGAGTACTAACCAACATTCTTTGAAGGAACTTTACTTTAGTGGTTTGCAGGAGAAACTGAGCAGTTTAGTTTTTCATGGAGAAGATGGCAATCAAGGAATTCAGTTCCAAACAGGGTCTTTGGAGATTAACTCTGATAATAAAGATAAATACCAAGACTACGCAGATGTTGTCAGTCATCTCAAACGTCAACTAGAGACAGATGTAATTGTAGAATATTAGGAGGGAAACATGACTTTAACCGAACTATTTTTTGGTATTGCTTTGGGACTCAGTCTCACCTTTGGCATTTGTTTTATCATACTATTTATTGCATACAATATTCTTTACCATCGAGTGAATAAAAATTTTAAGGCGGTGAATCATGATTAGTCAAATCTTAATGATTTTTACTCTGCTTACTATTTGGATTTCTCTGGCTTGGGGTTTGGTAATTCTCTTTTCAGCAGTACACTTTTGGTTTAAGCACAGTGATTTTCGTGTAGATACTTCGCCACTACCTTATTATCCTAAGGTCACCATTGTTGTTCCTGCCCATAATGAGGATGTGGTTATTGCCCAAACGGCAAAAGCTATTTTGGACATGAATTATCCTCACGATCGTGTGGAGTTGCTTTTGTTTGCGGATAACTGTTCGGACAATACCTATGCAGAGTGTTTGTCTGTACAAGCCATGCCTGAATATGCAGGAAGAAATCTGACTATTATCGACCGTACTGGTACGGGAGGTAAAGCGGGCGTTCTAAACGATGCTTTGGAGATGGCAACAGGCGAATACATCTGTGTCTATGATGCGGATGCCATGCCTGAAAAGAACGCCCTTTATTTCCTTGTCAAAGAAGTGATGAAGGACCCAGAACGCCACGTGGCATCTTTCGGTCGCAACAAGACTCGAAATGCCAACCAAAATTTCTTGACTCGTTGTATCAACCAAGAGATCGTTGTTACTCAGCGCGTGCACCACGTTGGGATGTGGCATCTCTTTAAAATTGGGCGTATCCCAGGAACCAACTTTATCATTCAAACCGACTTTGTAAAGAGTATCGGTGGTTGGAAAAATGGTGCCTTAACTGAGGATACCGATATTTCCTTCAAAATCATGCAGAGTGGTAAATTGATTGCCCTTGCCTATAATTCAGAGGCTTTCCAACAAGAACCTGAGACCTTAAAGAGTTACTATATGCAGCGGAAACGTTGGGCGAAAGGAAATTATGAAGTTGTTCTCTCGAACTTTAAGCATTTATTTGGCAGAGCAAACTGGCGCGTTAAACTAGAAGTCTTTAACTATTCTTGTGTTTTCTTTTGGTTTAACTTTGCTATTGTTCTTTCGGATTTGATTTTCCTAGCGAATGTGCTAGCGATCTGTCTTAATCTTTTCTTCCCAGATGTCAGGGTTCCATTTGCTTTTGATGCGGACAATATTTACATCGCTCAGCTCATGCTCTTTAACTGGATTCTCATGATTGGTCTCTATTTGATGCAAATTATGACAGCATTGGCAAGTCAATTTGGACAAGCAACAACTAAACAAATCTGGTTAGCCCTGGCAGCCTATTTCTCTTATGCACAGATGTTTATCGTTGTATCCGTTGATTCCATTTCTTCAATCGTGCTGGATAAAGTACTCCGACGAAAAGAAACCAAGTGGGTTAAAACCAAGCGATTTGCAGGATAGGAGGTTCTATGAAAACGAATAAATTAAAATATGTCTGGTTTGTGCTCATTCTTTCTATCTTTTGTTTAGCCTTGTTTTTGGCAAGAGGAAGGACTAAAATCGAGATGCGTAATCGAATTTACAGCCAATGGAGCCAACAGTTCCTTGTTACAAAAGGCAATCAGTCTTATGTTCGTACGACGAGTGATTCGGAGGGAACAACAGTTCTATCTGAAGCCCAAAGTTACGGCATGCTCATAACGGTTTTAGCATCCCAAAAAGGGCAAGCAAGTCAAGCAGATTATGAGAGTCTTTATCGCTATTATCAAAATCATCGTATTGAGGGAACGCAGTTGATGTCTTGGAAGCAAGTGATCAAAAATGATAGCGAAACGGTCGAGAAACAAAATGCAACTGATGGAGATCTCTATATCGCTTATTCTTTAATTGAAGCTGCCAAACAGTGGCCAGATAAGGCGCAGGAATACCAAGAGCAAGCTAAAAAAATCTTGGATGATATCCTTAAGTACAACTACAATGAAGAGACAGGTGTTTTAACAGTAGGAAACTGGGCAAACAAGGATTCTGATTATTATTACTTGATGCGGACATCTGATACTCTTCCTCACTATTTCCAGTCTTTCTATGACCTGACTGGAAACAAACAGTGGTTAGATGTTAAGGATAAGATGCTTGGGCAATTGGAGCAAATCAGTTCTCATTCTGATACGGGTCTCTTGCCAGACTTTATCTGGGCTGAGAAGTCAGGGGCACGTCTTGTTGATGCCAACACTATCGAATCTCAATACGATGGGGCGTACTCTTATAACGCTTGCCGTTTGCCTTATCACTTGTCACAGAGCCAGGATGAAAGAAGCCAAAAACTCGTTCAAAAGATGATGGATTTCTTTATGAAAGAGCAACGCATTTATGCTGGCTATGACTTGAATGGAACGGCCCTCAATCAATACCAGGCAGGTAGTTTCTTGGCACCGATTACCTACGCGTCTGACAAGGGAGAAGGCTATCTGAAACTTCTTCAGCAAAATAAATACATTTTCACACAAGATTTACCTTCGGACAACTACTATGATGCAACGATGATTACCATGATTGCTCTAGAGATGTTCTAGGATGAAAAGAGAGGGCTAGTTTTTCTGGCTCTCTTTTTGATAGGATTTTCATCTTTTTTCATAAAGGGAATTTCATCAGCTTTATGGTATAATGGAAAGAGTGATGGAAAAGAGGTAGAGAGATGGATGCGAAATTAAAATACAAGGCAAAAAAGATTAAAATCGTCTTTTTTGATATTGATGATACCTTGCGTACGTCAAAGACAGGTTTTATTCCAGCTACAATTCCCACTGTCTTTAAACAGTTACGTGAAAAAGGAATTTTAACAGGAATTGCCTCTGGTCGTGGTATTTTCGGTGTCGTTCCAGAGATTCGAGAGCTCAAACCTGACTTTTTTGTAACCCTAAATGGGGCCTATATAGAAGATAAAAAAGGTCAGGTCATTTATCAACATCAGATTGACAAGTCAGATGTTGAGGAGTATGTCTCTTGGACGAAGGAAGAGGGAATTGAGTATGGTTTAGTTGGAAGTCATTCTGCTAAACTCTCCACGCGAACAGAACTGATCAGTGAGGCTATTGACCCGATTTATCCAAACTTGAATGTGGATCCTAACTTCCATGAAAAAGCGGACATTTACCAGATGTGGACCTTTGAGGAAAAAGGGGATGACTTGCGGTTACCAGATAGTCTCTCTGGTAAACTTCGCATGGTGCGTTGGCATGAACATTCATCAGATATCGTGCCGATTTCAGGTTCAAAAGCCACTGGTGTTGCCAAGGTTGTAGAACATCTAGGCTTGAAACCAGAGAATGTTATGGTCTTTGGGGATGGTCTCAATGACTTGGAACTCTTTGATTATGCTGGAATCAGTATTGCTATGGGTGTTTCCCATGATAAAATCAAAGAAAAAGCAGATTATATTACAAAAACAGTAGAAGAAGATGGCATTTTTGATGCCTTAGAAGGATTTGGTATGGTAGAAAAAGAATTGCATTTCCCACAAGTAGACATTGAAGCAGTAGAAGGTCCGCTTGCGACCATTAAAACAAATCACGGAGACTTGCGTATCAAGCTCTTCCCTGAACATGCTCCCAAAACAGTAGCCAACTTTGTTGCTCTGTCAAAAGACGGTTACTATGATGGTGTGATTTTCCACCGTATTATTAAGGACTTTATGATCCAAGGTGGAGATCCAACTGGTACTGGTATGGGTGGTGAGTCAATCTACGGCGACTCTTTTGAAGATGAATTTTCAGAAGAACTCTACAATATCCGTGGTGCCCTTTCTATGGCCAATGCGGGTCCAAATACCAATGGCAGCCAGTTCTTTATCGTTCAAAACCAACATTTGCCGTACTCTAAAAAAGAGATTGCGCGTGGTGGCTGGCCTGAACCAATCGCTGAGATTTATGCAGAACAAGGTGGAACTCCTCACCTTGACCGTCGCCATACTGTTTTTGGGCAATTGGTGGACGCAGAATCGTTTGCGGTCTTGGATGCCATTGCAGCTGTTGAGACTGGTGCAATGGACAAACCAGTTGAAGATGTAGTAATTGAAACGATTGAAATTGAGGACTAGAATGAAAATTGGTGATAAGCTAACTGGGCGTATTACAGGAATTCAGCCCTATGGTGCCTTTGTTGAGTTAGAGACAGGGGTGACAGGGCTGATTCACATCTCGGAGATTCGGACGGGATTTATTGAAAATATCTATGACATTTTAAAAATTGGTGATGAAGTCCAAGTTCAGGTGGTGGATTTTGACGAATACACTGGGAAGGCTAGTCTTTCTATCCGTACCTTGGAAGAGGAAAAACATCAATTGCCAAGACGGAGACGTTTTTCAAATGATCGGATCAAGCACGGTTTTGCACCACTTGGGCGAATGATGCCTGTTTGGACGCGTGAGGCACTAGAGTATTTAAAGAAGAAGCCATAAATACGATTATTTAAATCGTTTGTAATATTAACATCATTTGTTATAATAAAAGTATGAAAGAAGAACAATTATTAAAACCAGGAGAGCGAATCAATCAGCTCTTTTCGACAGATATCAAAATCATCCAAAATAGAGAGGTGTTTAGCTATTCGGTGGATAGTGTTCTTTTATCACGCTTTCCTCGCTTCCCTAAACGGGGTTTAATTGTGGACTTTTGTGCTGGAAATGGTGCAGTGGGACTTTTTGCTAGTTCACGTACTCAGGCGCGGATAATATCTGTAGAGATTCAGGAGCGCTTGGCGGATATGGCAGAGCGTTCGGTTCAGTTGAATGGCTTGGAAGAGCAGATGCAGGTCATCTGTGATGATTTGAAAAATATGCCTGCCCACATTCAGGGAAGTAAGGTGGATATGATTTTGTGCAATCCGCCTTATTTTAAGGTGGATCCGCATTCCAATCTGAACGAGAGTGAACATTACCTTCTGGCCAGACACGAAATTACGACTAACCTAAAAGAAATTTGCCGTAGTGCTCAGAGTATTCTCAAGTCTAATGGCCGTTTGGCCATGGTTCATCGTCCAGATCGGCTCTTGGATATCTTAGACATGCTTCAACGCCATAATTTGGCACCCAAGCGCCTGCAATTTGTCTATCCTAAACGTGAGAAGGAGGCTAATATGCTCTTAATCGAAGCTATCAAGGATGGATCGACCAGTGGCTTTAAGGTCTTGCCACCACTCATCGTTCACAATGATGATGGTTCTTATACACCAGAAATTCAAGAGATTTACTATGGATCA
>URCN01000085.1:0-7258 GCA_900546335.1 uncultured Streptococcus sp. | reverse complement strand
GCCATTCATAAGTAGGAGTTATCAAAAAAACATCCACTCTTTCTAAGAATTCTATCGTTTCATTATAACATGATTTAGGCATTTTCTCTATCCAGATTGCTTTTTTATAACATTTTAGTGAATTTTTTTCAGATATGATTTGACAAGAACATTCTTTTGTTGTAGAATCATGTTATAAAATCTAACACAAAGGAGATCTCTCATGGCTTTAGTAGAATTTAAAAACGTCGAAAAATATTACGGAGACTACCACGCACTCCGCGACATCAATCTCCGTTTTGAAAAAGGACAAGTTGTTGTCCTGCTTGGACCTTCCGGCTCTGGGAAGTCCACTCTTATCCGTACGATCAATGGTTTGGAGGCTGTTGACAAAGGAAGTCTCCTAGTTAATGGACATCAAGTAGCAGGTGCTAGTCAGAAAGATTTAGTTCCTCTTCGTAAGGAAGTCGGCATGGTTTTCCAACATTTCAACCTTTATCCACACAAAACAGTGTTAGAAAACGTGACACTTGCGCCTATAAAAGTTCTAGGGATTGATAAAAAAGAAGCTGAAAAAATAGCCCAAAAATACCTGGAATTTGTAAATATGTGGGACAAGAAAGATTCCTATCCAGCTATGCTATCTGGTGGTCAAAAACAGAGAATCGCCATAGCACGTGGTCTTGCCATGCATCCGGAGCTCCTCCTCTTTGATGAGCCAACATCTGCTCTTGACCCTGAAACCATCGGTGATGTTCTAGCAGTTATGCAAAAACTGGCGCATGATGGGATGAACATGATCATCGTTACCCACGAAATGGGCTTTGCCCGTGAAGTTGCGGACCGCATCATCTTTATGGCTGACGGAGAAGTTTTTGTGGATACGACAGATGTCGATGCCTTTTTCGACAATCCAAGCGAACCCCGTGCCCAACAATTCCTAAGCAAAATTATCAACCATGAAAGTGATAAAGTCAAATAAGGAGGCGCCTATGAAAAAGAAATTCTTTTTATCAGCATTATTGATTAGCCTTTTCGGCCTTGCTGCTGCCAAACCAGTCCAAGCTGATACCAGTGTCGCAGACATTCAAAAAAGAGGCGAGCTAGTTGTCGGTGTGAAACAAGACGTTCCCAATTTCGGATACAAGGATCCCAAGACAGGGACCTATTCTGGTATCGAAACGGACCTGGCCAAGATGATTGCAGATGAACTCAAGGTCAAGATTCGCTACGTTCCTGTTACCGCACAAACTCGTGGACCACTATTAGACAACGAACAGGTCGACATGGATATCGCAACCTTCACCATCACAGACGAACGTAAAAAACTATACAACTTCACCAGTCCCTACTATACGGACGCTTCTGGTTTTTTGGTCAACAAATCTGCCAACATTAAAAGCATTGAGGACCTAAACGGAAAAACCATTGGGGTTGCCCAAGGCTCCATCACCCAACGCCTGATTACTGAACTGGGCAAAAAGAAAGGCCTAACCTTTAAATTCGTCGAACTTGGTTCCTACCCAGAATTGATTACTTCCCTTCACGCTCACCGTATTGATGCCTTTTCCGTGGACCGCTCGATCCTGTCAGGCTACATCAGCAAACGGACAGAACTACTAGATGATAGTTTCAAGCCATCTGACTACGGTATCGTCACCAAGAAATCAAACACCGAGCTCAACGACTATCTTGATACCTTGGTCACTAAATGGAGCAAGGATGGTAGTTTACAGAAACTCTATGACCGTTACAAGCTCAAACCATCTAGCCATACCGCAGATTAAGGAGGACACCCCATGACAGATTTATCATCTTGGACAGCCTATTTTCAGGACTTCGGACAATTTTTCAATGGTTTCCTCTTCACTCTTGCCCTAGCGGTTGGATCCTTTATCCTCGCCATGGTTTTGGGCATCTTCTTCGGAGTCCTATCAACTAGCAAACATCAAATTTTAAGAATTTTGGCTCGTATCTTTGTCGAATTTTATCAAAACACTCCCCTCTTGGTGCAGTTTGTCATCGTCTTCTATGGTTTGCCTCTTATCAGTGACCATACCATCATGATTCCGATTTATTGGACAGCTGTTCTCTGCGTGGGACTCTATCACGGCGCTTATATCGCTGAGGTTATTCGTTCAGGGATTCAGTCTATTCCTAGTGGTCAGATGGAGGCCGCCTTGTCGCAAGGTTTTACCTATATCAGTGCCATGCGCTTGATTATCTTGCCTCAGGCTTTCCGCATCATTCTCCCTCCTTTGACCAATCAAATCGTTAACCTCATCAAGAACACCTCTACAGTTGCCATTATCTCTGGAGTGGACTTGATGTTTGTGACTAAGTCTTGGTCGGCTCTCAACGGAAACTATATCCCAGCCTTTTTAGGCGCTGCTCTTCTCTACTTTGCTCTATGCTTCCCTGTTGCCCAGTTTGGTCGCAAGATGGAGCAAGCCAACAAAAAAGCCTATTCACTTTAGGAGGTTACTATGGAATCTATTTTAGAAGTTTTGACCCCAGATAACCTAATCTTTATCTTTAAAGGATTTGGCTTGACCCTCTACATTTCTCTAATTGCTATCGTCCTCTCTACCCTTATCGGGACGGTACTTGCGGTTATGCGAAATGGGAAAAATCCTGTCTTACGAATCATCTCCAGCATTTATATCGAGTTTGTACGTAACGTTCCCAACCTCCTCTGGATTTTCACCATCTTTTTGGTGTTTAAGATGAAGTCCACACCAGCAGGTATTACTGCTTTTACCCTTTTTACCTCAGCAGCCCTAGCTGAGATTATCCGAGGCGGTCTCAACGCCGTGGACAAGGGACAGTACGAAGCAGGAATGTCACAAGGATTCACCTCTACGCAAATCCTCTACTACATCATTCTCCCACAAGCAATCCGCAAAATGTTGCCAGCTATCATTTCTCAGTTTGTAACTGTGATTAAGGATACCAGTCTTCTCTACTCTGTTATCGCCCTACAAGAACTCTTTGGAGCCAGCCAAATTCTCATGGGACGCTATTTCGAACCAGAGCAGGTCTTCAGTCTTTATATTCTGATTGCCTTGATTTACTTTATCTTTAACTTTGCCATTTCTAGCCTGTCTCATAAGCTAGCAAAACGTTGGCAACAAGCTGCAGAATAAAAAAGAAATGTGAACTCAAAACAAGGGTTCACATTTTTTGCTATAAATGAAAAAGAGTAACTCAATGCTATGCAAACGTTTTACTTTTTGGTAAAATGACTTTAAAACCATAAAGCAAGGAGAAAAATCATGATCCACGAACTTTGCAAAGAATTCTCTCAACTGGAACAAGTAGAAGCTATTGCTCTTGGTGGTTCACGTGCAGGACAAGACTACGATCAAAATTCTGACTATGATGTCTATGTCTATCTTAACTCACCTATTGACGAAAAAACTCGTCAAATCATTCTTAGCAACTATTGCTCCTATATGGAAATTGGAAACCAGTTTTGGGAATTAGAGGACGACTGTGTACTAAACAACGGTATCCAAATCGAGCTGATTTATCGTTCGCTGGAGTTGTTTGAACAAGAACTAAACTCAACTGTTTTTCAGCACCAAGCCCAAAACTCTTATACAACCTGTATGTGGCACAATCTACTCCACAGCAAGATCCTATACGACCCGAATGGACACTATGCTTCGCTCCAAAAAACCTACCAGATTCCCTATCCACAGGAACTCAAAAAGCATATCATTGAAAGGCAACTCCTTTTGCTAGAACAAGCCATGCCTGCCTTCTCTCACCAAATAGAAAAAGCTATCAAACGCCAAGATCTTCTCAGTATGAATCACCGCTCAAGTGAATTTTTTGCTTCCTACTTTGACTTGTTGTTTGCGCTCAATGAGCAAACGCATCCTGGTGAAAAACGAATGTTGGAGTACGCAAAGACCAATTGTACTCTCCTCCCTAAACAATTTGAAGAAACTATTCGCAAGTATTTCCAGCTACTCTATCAACCACAACAAGGAGAACAAGCGATCGTAACCTTGCAAACTATCCTGAAGGAACTAAAAGCCATTTTGCCATAGACCAAAAAGAAAATGTGAACCTCTGTTGCTGTTCACATTTTTATTTATAGTTTACCGTAAAGCATCTAGTACACTTTACCACAATTCTTCTTGCCCAACTCATAAAAAGAGCGGCAATAGAAAAAGAGAACCTTAGTCCTCTTACTTAGACAGTTTGTTCTGAGCATCTGCCACAACCTGAGCCAGACTTGTCTGACGCAGTTGGTTTTCCATAGCTTCTTGAACATCGAACAGCTTTTGGTCCAAGACCGCATGGATATTCGCACCAATTGGGCAATTAGGATTTGGATTGTCATGGAAACTAAAGAGCTTACCGGATTTTCCTAAACACTCCACAGCTTGGTAGACATCCAACAAGCTGATATCCTGAAGGTCTTTTATTATCTCAGTTCCTCCCGTACCACGAGCAACTGAAATCAATCCAGCTTTTTTGAGTTGCGATAAAGTCTTACGGATAATGACTGGATTGACTCCAACACTAGCTGCGAGAAAATCGCTGGTTACTTTACTTTCTGTATCCTGCATTGCAATAATAATCATCATATGAGTCGCAATTGTAAATCGGCTTGAAATTTGCATTTTCTTCTCCTTTCACTGATATTTTATTCATCTTTTCCCGTATAAACATTATACCGTTTTTGGTTTTCCTGTCAAATATTATAGACTGATTATCTTCTCCATGCAAAAAGTCCTGTATTCCTCTTGACAACCAGAACGGTAGAGGACATACAAAGACTTATTTTTTTATGCAATTTTACGGACAATCCCTTTCGTTTTATGACTTGACCAGACTGAGCTGATAGACACCCCAGCACCAACTAAGGTAAACACAGCTAACATAGCTAGATTATAAAAATAGTTATCTGGGAAATCACCGCTAAAGATTAATTGATTCACCACTCGGAAAGCAAAGGCAAACTCAACCCCTAGTTTGGCAACGACTTCCATCGCCAAATCAATTTGATTCACTAGAAAGACAGTAATCACCATCCAAATAGAGGAAATCACAATCCCCTTTCGAGATACCTTTCTTCCAAGGATTTCATATCCTTTAATGGTACAAATCCCTAGAACAATACCTGCTACCATAGCTACATAACCTAGACGCGCGATAAATAGAGCAACTGCTCCACCAATCAAGGCTCCCAGCAACGCACCAACTGCTCCAAGAAGAACATTTTCCTTCTGGTTTTGATAAGAATCTACCTCAATCTGAAGATTGCTCTTCAGCAATTGATAACTTTCCTCATTGATAAGGAAAATTGAATCACCTAATTGATAGAGACCAACGGGGCCCTCCTGACCACTGTAGGCACACACTTGGACGAAATGATGGGTTTCAAGGAATGCAACGAGGTCTGTTATGAGCGTCTGTAGCTTTTCAATTGTTTTTGATTTGCGCATGGCACCTTTTACGACAAAAGAAACAAGGTACTGATTGATAGACAAGGTCGACAAGTTTGGAAGAGATTCACTCTTAAACTCATCCCAAACCAATTCATTTTCTTCTGAATCCGCAGGATTGCCATTCAAACTCACACTGACACAAAGTCGAAACTGATTTTTTACGTCAGTTTCTTGCAGGAAAAGTAAATAGCCTGACTGCGTGCCATAAATACTACGCGAATCTTCGTCAAATTGCAAGCCCAACTCCGAGGCAATAGCGTGTAACTCTTCTGGTTTCATTATCTGTCTCCTCTTATTTTGAATATCAATTAGTATGAGATTCAAATTATTTATATTCCGTTATTCTAACATAAATTTGAGAAGCCGTCAATTCGTATCCAGTTCGACTTATCGGAAAACAACAGTTCCTAGACTATCTGTTTTCTAGCTAGAAATCCTCTTAAAACCAATCTTTCTTGTCTCTTTCCATCCAAAGCTCAACATCCTGGTCATAACCTTCTTGTTCACTAATCTGACCTAACAATTCATGGTTATGAGTATGGTGAATCCCATTTACCAAACTTTCATAGTAGATTTGGAAATAGGGGAGCTTCAAATCCTTAGCCAACTGCAATTCAGCTTCCACATCATAATCCACTCGACGAAAATCAACATCAGACAAACCTGCCTCATCAAACTCTAAGATCATATACTGAGCCCGCAGGTCCTTACGCAGATTCGCATCTAGAAAGAAGGGTTGCCCAATGGAACCTGGATTAAGAATCAACTGTCCATCACTTCCATAACGAAGCAACTGTTGATGAATATGGCCATATACTGCGATAGAGGCGTGTGGATTCGTCACCAATCTATCAAAATCTTCTTGTTTTCCCGTATGAATCAACTCTCTACCCCAGTTTTTATCAGGGAGATGGTGAGTGATTCCTACCGTCAAATCACCAAACTGACGATGAACTTGCATGGGTTGATCGTGGAAGTCTTCGATTTCTTTAGGGCTAATTTCTTCTAAGATATACTGACTTTGGCGCAGGAGATAACGATGACTCGCTTTTGTAGGATCTAACTTACGATGTAGGCCTAGCCAGAGACTATTCTCCCAATTTCCCAGCACTCTTGCAGTGATGGGCAAGCTAGCTAAGAGGTCCAAGATCCTTCTACGTCCTGTCCCTGGCATCAGAATATCCCCTAAAAGCCAGTATTGGTCTACCTCTGCCGCTTTAGCATCAGCCAGTACAGCTTCCAAAGCTGTCGTATTTCCATGTATGTCTGAAAGAACTGCTATTTTGGTCATTCTTTCTCCTTACTCTCTTACTTCTTTTGTTAGTATTATAGCAGAAAACAATCGAAAAGATCACTATCACTGATCACTGGATTAAATTGTAAGAGCCTCCAAATTGTGCTATAGTATAAGTAGAGATTTCCCCTTCATTTAGGATTATGTGGTCTACAATATCTCTCAATTTTTGCAGATTGGAGGACTATTGCCATGCGGAATTATCTTAAGTATATCCCATACTACCTTGTCATTTTCTTTTTTTACTGGCCACTCTATGAGCTCCTCTCTCTATTCATCTCTGACCCATATACACTGAAGGGACTATACATTTACAACATCATCCTCTTTTCACCTCTGGTAACCTTTATCGTATCGCTACTTTATAGCTATCGATTTCATTTCTCACTTTGGTGGCTACTCAGCATTGGTCTGCTCTATTGCTTTACTATCATCACCTTTGGTGAGTTCATCCTGCTTTACTTCCTAGCCTATGAACTCTTTGCCCTACTTGGGTTGGTTTCTGGTGTGGGTATCAAGC
>URCN01000084.1:0-7263 GCA_900546335.1 uncultured Streptococcus sp. | reverse complement strand
ATAGTAGCCATAATATTTTCCCCTTCCGACTAAAAAAAACGTGATTAAAACGTTTTCTTTCTTACCATCTATTCTATCATAAATGAGGAACTTTTGCACAGGCTTTGACCACAATAAATGACAAATAGTATTGGTCGACACATCCTTGATGCCAGTCAGGATTTACTTGACTTTTTTTGCTAACAGGTATATACTTAGTGTATACTAATTCGTGGAGGTAGAGCAATGAATACAGTAAAGACTCGGAAGGTGGGGAATTCGCTCACTGTGACCATTCCTAAAAATTTGGGGATGACAGAAGGTCAAGAAATGGTCGTCTACAAAGGGATTGACGGAGTCATTGTCTTAGCTCCAAAACTGAAAGATCCTTTTGATGGGATTACTGATTTGAGAATGACAAATGATTTTGAAGGAGTAAGGTCACTTGATAGCGAAATCTGAGTATATTCCTGAAAAGCAGGATATCATTTGGCTGGACTTTGATCCATCAGTCGGTCGAGAAATCCAGAAACGGCGACCTGCCTTGGTAGTTTCTAGGAGAGAATATGCCTTGCAAACTGGTTTTGTAGCTGTCTGTCCTATCACTCATGGCCAACAACGCTTGGCAGAAAAAGGCTTGCTCGTTCCTGTCTCGTCGGACAAGGTAGATGGCGCTGTCAATCCATTTCAACTGTATACCTTTGATTTTCGGATGCGTAATGCTCAAAAAATAACAAGAATGGACACACAATGTTTTCAGAAAGTCGTCCAACTTTACCAGTACATCTTTGGAGATACTTAAATCCTACCATGCATAGACAAGGTAGGATTTTTTCTATATGAGTAACCTATCTAAAAACGGATGAAGACAATTGAGGAGAATCCCTCTAGTCCAGCTTTCTTGTGCAGATGACAGATGTTCTGCCTGAAGGCATTCTTTTAAAAATTCAGCAGCTTGTTCCGGAGCAATCTCAAACTCAAAGGCTTTCATCTTGTAAAAAAAGTCGATGAGATGCTCAGATAAGTATTCATCTGAAAAGCGTACTTCTCCACTTTTTCGATATTCTAATAGGAGCCGAGAAAATCTGGATTTTTCATCAGGCAAATCCCGAAAATAGGAATTGAGAAGCCAAGTCTGCTTCTGCTTTCGTTCAATAGGATCTTGATTTGCAATTCGCTGATCCTTTTCCAACTCCTTTTGGTTTTGTTTAGCCTTGATAGCCCGTTCGTCCCTATTCTTACCAAAGAGGATTTTTTCCCATATTCGTTCTTCTTGGGTCAAGGTTTCTGTAAAGCCAAAGTAATCTTGATAGGCTCGTTCTGCAGGTCCCATGGCAAGAATGAGGTTGTCAGCGTATTGCTTGGCGATTTTATCTCTTTTCTTGCGTTCTTTCTCCGCTTGAATCCGTAAATGCTGCTCGTAGTCAATTTTCTCCTTGCCTAGTTTGACAAGGTAGAGTTGATCATCGGTCTTACCAAGTAAAAAAGGTTTGATACACTTTTCCAGCACTTCTTCCATACGAGCCTTCTTCTTTGGCTCTGCCTTGGTCCAACTTCCGCCTTGAAAGACCTCTAGGAAGAGCTGATAGTCTCTCTCAGGTGCGAATTGATTGCCACGATTGGCTTTGAAAACACCTTTTTCCCAAAACCATTTTAGAAGTCGTTCGTCAAAATCGCTTTTAGTGACCTTGATTTTTTCCTTTTTCTGAGCCTTTCTGGTTAGATTTTCAACTTTTCTGAGCAGTTTTTCTTCCTCTTCGAGTTGCTGGTCTAAAGTCATTCGATGAAAATGGCGAACACAGTCGCTTCCTATAGGAAAGAGACGTTGGCCTGTAACTCCGTTAAAGAGTTCGTAGGCGTATTTTATGGCGTTCCCACAGACACAGTTACTACGGCCAATGCCATTAAAAATCAAGGAAACTTCATTCCATTCCTTGGTAGCTTGATCCCAAGTATCGGCTTTTGAAGCCTGTAAAACCGCATCGTGCAGGGATTTTCTAACTGGAAGTGTCATGAGGTCTCCTTTCTAATACTCAATGAAAATCAAAGAGCAAACTAGGAAGCTAGCCGCAGGTTGCTCAAAGCACTGCTTTGAGGTTGTGGATAGAACTGACGAAGTCAGTCACCTATATACGGCAAGGTAAAGCCGACGTGGTTTGAAGAGATTTTCGAAGAGTATAAATTATACTTTTACAACTTGAACCTCATCTTTACCGAGCAAAATCAAGTATTTTTCAATGTTTTCAATCGAATAGGCTCTAGATAAAGCCTCTCCGTATAGGGCTAACTGACCACGATAGCGGTCTATGAGTTGACTTGGTTCATCGTAACGGTCTGTCTTATAGTCGAAAAGAACGATACGATTCTCATAAAGTAGATAGCCGTCCAAGATCCCACGAACAACAAAGTCTTCCTGACTTTTTTGATCTTTTTTGAGCATGGAGAAAGGTTGCTCGCGATAGAGATGGTTGGTATTAGCGAGAATTTCCTGACCAAGTGGTGTATCAAAGAATGCTAGGATTTTAGAAAGATTGATCTTGTCTCTGACTGCTGGACTCGTTTGAACTTGTTTAAGTGTTTCTGTTAGGCTAGCAAGGGTTGGTTGCTGACTAAGGTCCATTCTCTGCATGAGTTCGTGAGTGGCACTACCAATCTCAGCTCCAGTTACCTTTTCTTTAGTTGAAAAATCTGGTAAATCAAAGCAGATTTTCTTCTCAGTTGATTGAGTTTGACCAGCAATTTGTACCCCTTCCATATCCATAACCGGTTCGTAGAATTTCTTGATTTGACTTGGGGTTTGAACACTTGGTAGTTCAATGGCTGCGCGGTGAAGAGTATTATAAACTTCCACATCTTTCAGCATTTCCAAAGCTTCTTTGATGGTTTCTGACTGGCGGTTGTCTGCTTGAGAACTATCTTGTAGAGGACTCTTGTTTTCCAACTGACCAATAGCTTCCCTAGTCAACTGGTCTTCACCAACAAAACGATAGGTAAAGTTGAGATTGTCCTTGGTAAATACTTTACTGATAGCCCAGATCCAATCTTGGAAATTTCTTGCTTGCAGTCTGGTATTGCTATCTAATTTTCCATTGTTTGCTGCTGGGTATTCCTTGGCTTCTAGCTTTTCACGAGAGCCCTTACCGACAAGATAAAGCTTTTTCTCAGCTCTCGTCATGGCAACATACAGCAGACGCATCTGCTCTGAATAGCTAGCCAGTTGTAATTCTTCTTCATTCTGAGTATAGGTAAGGCTGGGAATGGAGAGTTTGAGGATTTTAGGATAGTGTGCTTCCACTGCTCCTGTTTCCACCTTGGCAATGTATTTGACACCAAGCCCATTTTGACGACTGAGAATGACGTCTGACATCGAGTCTTGCTTGTTGAAGTCCTGATCCATGTTGAGGATAAAGACATAAGGAAACTCCAGTCCTTTGCTCTTGTGAATGGTCATGAGTTCAACAGCATCCTTGGGTGGTGCGACAGCTACGCTTGCGAGGTCATGCTGAGCCTCTAGGACTTGGTCAATCATACGGATAAAACGAGACAAGCCCTTGAAATTGCTCTTTTCAAACTGATCAGCTCGCAGAGCTAGGGCATAGAGATTAGCCTGTCTAGCAGGTCCGTTCGGCAAAGCCCCAACATAGTCATAGTAAAAACGGTCGTTGTAAATCTTCCAAATCAAGTCATAGAGAGAGTGGGTTTTGGCATGTAAGCGCCAAGAATCCAAGATATCCATGAATTGATTTAATTTTTCAGCTAGGTCCTTGTGAATTAACTCTTTCTGATCAGTTACCTGTCTTTGAGCATTAACTAGTTTCTCATAAAGATTCTCTTGTACTTTATCTTCTGCTTTCTGAAGAGATAAACGTGCCAACTCGTCCTCATCGAAACTAAACATAGGAGACTTCATAAGGGCAACCAAGGCGTAGTCTTGCAGGGGATTGTGGATGACACGAAGGGTGTCCAACATGACTTGTACTTCTAAGGATTGGAGGTAGTTGTTTTGCTCACCGTCTGTTTTGACAGGTATCCCGTACTCAGACAGGGCAAGTAGAATCTGGTCATTACGACTGCGACTGGAAGTCAGAAGGGCAATTTCTTTGAAGGCCACACCTTTTTCTTGATGTAGCTTTAAGATTTCCTTGATGACAAGGCGCATTTCCCCAGTGAGTTTCGTGTCTTCATCACTTTCTTCTTTCTCTTGCCCACTATCGCCCTTATCGTAGAAGAGAAATTCTGCCTTGTTGTCTGGATTAGGAGTCAGTTTGGTATTGGCAAAAACAAGCTGGTGCATGCTGTCATAGTTGATTTCACCGACCTCTTGGTCCATAAGGCGTGCAAAAACATCATTGGTTGCTGACAGCACTTCTGAACTACTACGGAAATTTTCCTTGAGCAAAATCAGCTTTCCTTCTTGAGGATTTTGCGCATAGCGTTGAAATTTTTCATTGAAAATCTGGGGATCTGCCTGACGGAAACGGTAGATGGACTGCTTGATATCTCCCACCATAAAGCGATTGTGACCATTCGACAGCAATTCCAGCATCCGTTCTTGAATGTGGTTGGTATCCTGATACTCATCGACCATGACTTCATGAAATCTCTCTTGATAAGTCTCGCGAACTTGTGGGAAATTCTCTAAAATCTCAATGGTGTAATGACTGATATCAGCGAATTCAAAGGCATTTTCTTGGCGTTTACGTTCGCGATAAGCCTCCACAAAATCACTCATAAAGGTTTGGAAGGTTTTAGCTAGCTCCCAAGTATCTTCATGATAACGTTCTTGATAGTCGAGAATGGTTATCTGATCTGCTAGTTGTCCAAGTTTTGCAAACTGGGACTTTCTCTCCTCATTGTAGGCATCAACAAGTGGCTTTAAATCGGCCTTACGACTGGAGTTAGCCAGAGCCCGACCATTTTTCTCCTTAGAGATGGCGACAACACGAGCAAGCACTTCTTGATAAGCCTGACTATCGGACTCGTGATTTAAGGAGCCCATTTCATCCAAAACCTGTTGAACAGCTTCTAAATAGGCAGCTTTGGGAAACTCATTGGCATCGTTATCCAGATGATAACGGAAAAAGCTTTCCAAATCCCAAAGCGCCTGCTTGATTTGCTCAGTTTGTTTGTCTTTTTCATTTGCAAAGTCAGCTTCTTCAAACCCTTTGAGAAAAGAGTCGCTCAGCCATTTTTTGGGGCTACTGGTGGATTGAAGAAAATCATAGATTTTGTAGACTTGTTGGCGTAGACCTCGTTCATCCTTACCTCGTCCAGCAAAGTTCTTCACCAAACTACAAAATTTCTTTTTATTCTCACCTTGGTAATGTTCTTCAAAAACTTGATGAAAAACTTCGTTCTTTAAGAGTAACTGTTCACTTTCATTTTGTAGAATACGGAAATTTGGTGCAATATCAATCAGATAGCCATGTTTACCGAGGAACTTTTGTGTGAAAGAGTCCATAGTTCCGATGGCCGCGTTTGGCAGATCTGCCAACTGACATCCCAAGTGTTGTTTGAGATCAACATCATCGGTTTCTTGGATTTGTTGGCTGATTTTTTTCTCCAAACGTTCCTTGAGTTCAGTAGCAGCCTTGACTGTAAAGGTCGAGATAAAGAGTTGAGAAATTTCGACACCACGCGCCAATTGATCAAGAATGCGCTCGGCCATAACAAAGGTCTTCCCTGAACCAGCAGACGCTGAAACAAGAATATTTTGCCCTGCGGTATAAATGGCTTCGATTTGCTCAGCTGTTTTCTTTTGTTCCTTGTTCGAACTCGCTTCTGCTTCTTGCAGTTTTTGAATTTCTTCCTCAGTTAAAAAGGAAATGGGCTTCATCGATTCAACTCCTCTCTCATTTTTTCAAACCAAGCTTGCTTAAGTTTTTCTCCTACCAGACGCTTGCCATCAGATAAGTCTAATTTCTCAAGGAAACGGGCTTGTCCCAAGTGGTAATTTGCTTCAAATCCAGTAATGGCTTGGTGTTGCTGAACGTATGGGGCAATGCTTCTGCCATTTTCGGTATAGGGATTGATGGCGAACTGGCCTTGTAAAATCTTCTCAGCTGCCTTCTTGTAAAGATGGGCATTGTAGTCCAATAAGAGCTGGAATTCCTCGTCTGTCAGCTGGTTGGCCTTGTTTTTGTTGTAAAATTCGCCCAAGTGACTGCTTTCTTTTTCTAAAAAGAGTCCTTGGTATTTCATTGATTTGCTGACTTCTACTACTGCTCCTGCCAGACTCTTAACGGTCAACAGAGATTGGACAGGTTCAGCCATTTCCAAGTACATGGCTCCGAAAAAGTCCTGCTCCCCTTCTCTTTTTAGGGCAGCAAGATAGGTAGGCAGTTGGGAATTAAGCCCATTAAAGAAATGAGGAAACTGGAACTGAGTCAGACTAGACTTGTAGTCCACCACTCCCAGTGCTCCATCAGCTTTCAGGCGGTCAATACGGTCAACCTTGCCTCGCACATGGACACTCCGACCATTATCCAATTGAATAAAGGCCTGATCTTTACCACCAAATGTTGCTTCCTCTTGGATGGTTTCAATGGCTGGATTATGGCGGAGGATATGCCCAGTTGTCCGAGCAACATCAAGAAGAACTTCCTTGGTAAATTGGGCTTCCAAACTTTCTTGATAAATAGCTTCAAATTCGCGTTCTTGGCTGGTTTCCTTAATGGCTTGTTCCAAACGCTGATCAAAGGAATTTTCAGCAGGTAGTTTCAAGGCACGTTCCAAAATACGGTGCAAGAAATTCCCATGACTGCGAGCATCTGGACGCAGGCGCAATTCTTCCTGCAAACCTAAGACATAACGGAGGAAATAACTGTATTCATTGCGGTAAAACTCTGTCAAACCAGACGTAGACAGGTAAAACTCTTTGTCAGCTGGATAGAGAGCCTGCAAGGTCTCTTTCTCTAATGGCTTGCTGCTTGGGCTAGTTGGGAGTGCAGGATTTGTAAGACCTTTTTGGTCAAGTTTTTTCCCCATCACACGCGCCAGAACCTTGACAAAGGTCAAATCTTCTTCATTTTCACTAGAACCCGCCTGCTGATGATAGGAAACGAGACTAGACAAGAGACTGTGATATGAACCCATATCATCCTTAGACAGACTTTTTTGATGAATCTTCTTCTCTAACCGGCTAAATCCAAAACCCACCAGTTCCTGAAGATAGGCTGATTCCTTGCTCTCATTTTCATTGAGGAGACTTGGAGCGGATAACACCAACTGCTTACGAGCAGCATTGACTAAAGAAAGCATGGTATAGCGATTTTTCTTGAGATT
>URCN01000083.1:0-7334 GCA_900546335.1 uncultured Streptococcus sp. | reverse complement strand
CACTATTTTATTATCACTATAAAACCCAACTCTTTCATTTTCCCATTCACTTTTTACACTTGCCCAAGCACTACTTTGCAATAGATTCACTAACGAACTACGTCTAACAAAGCCATCATGTTCTTCAGCGGAAATACCAACTCGATAATAATACATGTACTTTCCATTTTCTACTAATATGAATCCTATTTTACTATTTTTTTTAAAAAAAATAAAGAAAAATAATCTTCAAAAATCTCCAATTATAGAGACTAAATAACAGTCACTCGTTCTATAAATAGTTCGAAGAAACAAGGTGGAATATGTCATTTAGAAAATCTTTCTCAACAAAACGAGTAGTATAAAACTAGTTGAATTAGCTTTTTAACAAGCAAATTAAGCTACTCATCTATCAATTACCTACATACAATTCTTTTACTTTGATTACATCCTGAGGCTGAATCCCATAGTAGGAGCCGGCAGGCTGCATAACAGAAGTCTCGTTGGTATGATCCAATCCGATGGCATGCCCCAGCTCGTGCTCCGCCGTGTGCACGATCCGTTCATAAGAATAACCATAGTTTGGATTGGATAGATAATAGTGATTCAGGCGAACCGTTACAGATATAAATTGATTGGTTAACAAATTGGTTTGACTCTCGGCTTGACCTGCTACAGCGGTTGATCCATCATTCATCTCACTTGCCACAATATCTGCCTGACTAGGATCTGCAACCACCTCAAAGGTAAAGGCTCCCGTTTGATTCCAGTTTTTTATGGCTTCTGCATAGGCACCTTGGAAGGTCTCATCCATTTGAGGTTCAATATAGATGCGAGCTGAAGCCTGAGCCCACTTGCCTTCCGCGTGTTGGTGACTGTCTGTCTGAGACAAGACTTCCAGCGTTCCCATCTCCTGCCATTGATTCCAGCCACCTTGACCTATCTTGCTCATTTTTTCAACCTGATTGACCGCAGAATGAAAATCACCTGTCAGATACCATAGCACTCCAAAAGCAAGGAGAACAATGATAACCAAGGTCCAGACCAGACGCCAGAAGAAACGCCAAATTCCCAAAAGAAATCGGAAAAATAATCGAATAATCCAGAACATGACGCTCCACCTTTCATAAAAATAAGAATCTATCTTGAAATCACACTCTCCTTGATCAAGATAGATTCTCTATTTTACTCAATAAAACTGAAAGAAAACTAAAACTAAGATAAGCGCTCTTCCAAAACAAAGTTAATTGGTAGAGTAGCCAAAAAACGTTCCAATTGTTTTTCCCAGTAGTACCACTCGTGCTTACCTGGACTATGGCTATAGGTTACCTCAAAACCAAGCTTTCTGAGATTTTTCACAGCGAGATTATTGGCTGAGTAGAGATAGTCTTGCTCGCCACACCAAGCCCAAAGTTTGGGTTTTTTATCCGATTTCGCAGCGATACTTTCAAGCGAATGAGGGCTAGCTGTCCAATCTTTGACTTCTCCAAAAACTCCTCGCCAGTAGGCAAGGGAGCCCAAATCCTGGCTTTCAGGAGAAAATTCTTGAAAACTGAGTGCGCCAGAAAAACTAGCCGCATGAGAAAAACGATCGGTTGCGAGAGCCAGCTTGAAGGAACCATAGCCACCCATGGAGAGACCCGCAATGAAGGTCTTTTCTCGCTTGCTGGTCATATTGGGAAAGAAACGTTTCATAACCTGAGGCAACTCTTCTGCTAAAGCAGTAAAGTAGTCAAAACCATATTGGGTATCAGTGTACCAGCCATTGCTAGTATTGGGCATGATAACAATGAGATTGGTTCCCCGCAACAAGCGCTCGACATTGGTACGCTTGAGCCAGCTATTTTGATTCCCTGACATTCCATGCAAAAGATAAAGGACAGGAATATCTGTGCAATCAGGTTCAGTCACCCGACTGCCATCTGGATAGAGTACGGTAACGCCCCACTCCATATCCAAAACTTCAGAGTAATACTCGATATTCATAACTGCCATGGTTGTCTCCTTTTACTATTCTATAAGAAAAAGCCGAATTTCGACTTTTTCTGTGGGTATGCTGCTTATTATTTGGCTTCCATCACGACTGGCAGGATTGCTGGACGACGTTTAGTTTGGTCAAAGAGATACTTGGTCAAGCCATCACGGACCTTACCTTTGAGATCAGCCCAGTCGAAATCTTCACCTTGGAGATAGTCTTCCACGATTTGGTTAATCAATTCTGAGCTTTCACGGAGAATATCGCGGCTCTTCTTGAGATAAACAAATCCACGCGTGTGAACTCGCGCCTTGGCGATGATTTTTTTCTCACGTCTATTTACGGTAATGGCAACGATGAAAATCCCGTCCTCTGACAAGACTTTACGGTCACGAAGGACAACATTTCCAACATCTCCGATGGCATTTCCATCAATCAAGACATCACCTGCAGAAACTCCACCAGCAGGAACAAAATCCCCGTGTTCGTAGGACATGGTTGTTCCCTTTTTAGGGATAAAAATACGCTCTGGCAACATCCCCACTGCCATGGCAGCCTTGGCATGCGCATCCAACTCACGGTATTCCCCTTGGATAGGGAAGAGATACTTGGGTTGCAAGAGATTAATCATCAACTGCAGATCACGCGCATTCCCGTGTCCAGATACTCGCAAGCTTTGGGTAATGAGTTTCACAACACCACCAGCTTGGTAGATCATATTTTCCACACGCGCCATGACAGCTTCTTTTGCGATAGATGGAGTCGTTACGATATAGACCAAGTCCCCATCTTTGATTTCCACATAACGGTGGCGACCAATGGACATCTTACGAAGTCCATTAATAGGTTCACCCATACGACCCGTCTCAAGGATAATCAACTCATGGTCTTCAAAACGAGACATTTCTTTGGGTTTGATCAAGAGACTTTCGTTGGCTAGAGACAATTTTTTTAGACGAATCGCTGTGCGGACGATATTTTCAACATCAAATCCAGTCAAAACAACACGACGACCGGTGTCCGCCGCAGCATCAAAGACCTGCTGGATACGAGAGAGGTTGCTGGCAACAGCCGCAACGATGATGCGCCCTTCCCAGTCTGCAATGGTCTGGGTAATTTCCTCTCCAACTTCACTCTCGCTCGCTACTTGGATATTGCTGTCCGCATTCGCAGAGTCACTGAGAAGAGCCAAGACACCCTCACGACCAATCTCGGCCAAGCGACCAAAATCAGTCGCATAGGATTCGCTAGCTGTCTGGTCAAACTTGAAGTCACCTGTGTAAACAATGCTACCTTTTGGAGTTTTCAAGACGACTCCCAAACTTTCTGGAATGGAGTGAGTTGTACGGAAGAAGGAAACCTCAGTTCCTCCAAAGTCAATCTCCGTATCCTCATCAATCACATGAAAGTCATTGAATTTCTTAACAGCATCATTCCCTTTGACAAAGAGTTTCGCCAACTCGATGGTCAACTCAGAGCCAAACACAGGCACCTTCGCTTCTGCCAAAAGGTAAGGCAGAGCTCCAATGGCATCCGCATGTCCGTGGGTCAAGAAGACTCCAGCGATACGGTCACTATTTTCAAAAAGGTATTCCATATTTGGAATAACGACATCTACCCCTAGTTGTTCATTTTCAGGGTATTTAAGCCCTGCATCCAAAACAAAAATAGAACCATCGATTTCAGCGATGTACATATTTTTCCCATTTTCTCGTACACCACCTAGTGTTGTTAAACTAATATTACTCATTTTTCCTCCGAAACCTTAGTTTATCTTGATTATAGGGTAGGTTCACCCTCTTATTCTAAAAGTCCTCAAACTCTCAGCCGAATCTTTTCCTACCATTATACCATTTTTTTGATTATTTTCAAAATGAAGATAGGTTTTTAACTAGAGATTAGCCACTACTGTGAATCAAATCTTTTTACTTTGACTTCTCTTTTAGAGGCTTCAACGAAGATAATGAAACGATTGTACCACCAAAAATATGGGCTTTCTGAATCAATTTGATTTCAGATACCTTTCTCGAACTCTAAATTTCTCTTTTAGTTCAAAAAACTTACTTTTACCTCTCGACTTGAGAACTTTTTTCTACAAAGACATGATTTATCTACATGCAAAAGCGAAAATTTCCTGTTCGCTACAGAATCTAAAAATTTTCAGCAATTAGCCACTAAGATGGAGGGTAACGATAGGAAATTTTTTCAAAAAGAAAAAAGACTTAGAAATTCTAAATCTTTTTATCATCTTTAGTTTGGATAGATATAAGTGACGTTTCCTAAAAATTCATGAGGATTAAAGAAGCCACGGTAATTCGCAATCTGTTTTTGACGTCTGTAGTTTGCTTCCAAAACCTGGATAGAGTTTTCACTTTGCACATCTGTTACATAAGCAACGTGGCCATATTCACCACCGTCCCAAACGGCGATCGCTCCTACTACGGGAACACTGCCAGTCTTATAGCCTTGAGCACTCGCGTAGATTGCCCATGTGTTAGCATTTCCCCACCAGTTACTAGCCCAAGGAGCTAATTCTTTGACGCCCCATGTACACTGACCAACAGGATAAGAGTTTCCATAGTTTGTTGGAGTCTTTTCGACAACATCCTCTGTATCTGATACCACGTTCGCAGTGCTAGCTGGAGCACTGTAGGTAGAGCTAGCTTGAGCGGAACCACTCACTTCCAATACATCCCCTGGGTGGATAGTGTCAAAGATGGTTTTTCCATTCAAAGCTGCCAACTCATGCGGATCCATGCCGTTTGCAGTTGCAATGGCATAAAATGAATCACCGTCTTGGACAACGTAAGAATTCGCATGAACCGTTTGAGCCCCAACTGTAGCCAAAATAGCGGTAGAAGTCAAACCAAGAGTCAGTTTCGTAACTGTTTTTTTCATAACTATAGTCCCCTTATATTTTCTTGATAAGAAAATCATACTTGATTTACATGTCAGTTAGTTTAGAGTTATATTTTAGTCATGTTACAAAAATTTATACTTTTACTACATAAGGTTTAAAAGCAGACATCGTATAAAGTGATAGAAGAGAATAAAAAATGAATCGTTCACCCCATTCTTTACATCAGCAAACCACTCAAAAGACTGTCTTATCAACCACTCCCACATCAAGCATTTATCCGACAAAAAGAGACCGAAATAGGTCATCTCAGTCCCTTTCCATCTATTTTTCCATCAAAAAGTCATATATTTCTTGCACCGTACCCAGAGCCATCATTTCTTGATTTTTGACAGTTTTTTTGAGATTTTGGTATATCTGACTTTCTACAATCTCCCTCTTTGGCGCTTCTTTATTGACTGTCATGACACCATCTTTAATCGTTACAAAGCCCAGTTCCTCAAATACTTGAATCATCTTGACCAGCAAGATTTGTTGGATATTGAGATAAGCTGCCAGATCTTTCAGCTTGTAGCGAATATCAAACTCTGGAAACTGGTAAATGGTTTTGTACAATTTGGCAAACTGCTCTCTGGTTCCATAACCTGTTAGATAGTAGGCTTTGTCAATGTCGTTCTTGAAATAGACCGCAGAGAAATTTTGTTCCTGAAAAACGGTCTTCAGCAGGGTAATATCTTCTGGAATATTCTTCACAACCACAGCATCACTGGTCGCTAATTCTGGTAATTCTCCAGCAAAGTCCAAGACTGGAACACCTTCTGGCAAGACTGCATTCTTCCCACGAATGTTAAAGAGTTGAACACCTTCCACACGCGCATCCACCATCATCAACTGGAGGGCAGTTTGGCCATTCCATTGATTGACAGACAGGGTGACTGCTAATTCTAAGTTTTTGGTTTGAGAAAACTCTGTCGCCCATCTACCTTGTCCAAAGGCCACCACTTCAAAACTCGCCTCACCCTTAGAAATTTTTAGTTTGAGGTGGGCATTGCCTGCTCCCATGGTACGAGCACTTTCAACATGAAAATCCTTGATATAAAAGACAGGTTTCTGATTGTCCATTCCAAAAGGCGCCAAGCGTTCAAAACTTTTGACCGTTTCCAAGCTAAGTGTCTCCAAGTCTAGCTCTTCATCTAGATTTAACTTATTCTTACCATTGGCATCTGCGCCTTTTTCACGAACATAGTCTTCCAAGACCTGAGATAAATCTGAAAGTTTCTCCACTTCCAGCGTCATCCCTGCAGCACCAGCATGACCACCAAATGCGATAAATAGGTCTCGATGGGGATTCAGAGCCTCAAAAATATCGACCGCTTCCACACTACGAGCACTACCCTTGGCACGACCGTCCTCTATGTTGAGAACGATGACTGTCTGCCCCAATTCTTCCAACAAGCGGCCAGCCACGATACCCAGAACTCCAGGATTCCAACCTTCCTTGGCTAAGACCTGGACCTTCTTCTCAGGATCTACCATGGTCTTGGCGTCTTCATAGATAGATTGCACAATTTCCTTGCGCTCTTCATTTTTCTGGTGAATCATAAGGGCAATCTCGTGAGCTTCCTCATCATCAAAGCCAGTCAGCAAATCAATGGCAGGATTGGAATCATCCAAGCGGCCTAAGGCATTCAAACGAGGGGCAATCTGAAAGCCAACCGTTTCTTCTGTCACTTCATTCGCAGCAATCCCAGCCATGTCTAGCATTTCTTGCAGACCGATGCGCTGAGTATGTCCCAGCATTTCCAGACCATATTGAACCAAAATACGGTTTTCATCCGTCAAACTTACCATATCCGCAATGGTACCGATAGCGACCAAATCAAGTAATTCCACTTGCACTTCTTCTAAAAGAGCGCAAGCTAGCTTGAAAGCCACTCCACAACCAGCCAACTGTTTGAAGGGATAGACCGCATCTGGATGCTCAGGGTGAACAATGGCAAAGGCATCAGGAAGGGTTTCAGGCATGGAATGGTGGTCGGTCACAATGACATCCACTCCCATAGACTGGGCCAATTCAATGGCTTCGTGACCCGCAACCCCATTATCCACTGTCACAATCAAGGAAATACCCTCTTGCTCGATAAAATATTTATAGACACTGGCATTGGGGCCATACCCATCGGTAAAACGATTAGGCAGGTAAACACGGCACTCGGCGCCAAGCTGTTCTAAACTTTCCTTCACAATCGAAGCTGAAGTCATACCATCCGCATCGTAGTCTCCATAGATGAGAATATTCTCCCCTTCCTCAATGGCCTGACGAATCCGTTCCACTGCCTTGTCCATATCATGGAGCAGATAGGGGTCATGTAAATCCTCTAAAGAAGGTTCTAAAAACTTCTTTAGACTTTCTTCATCCTGAATCCCTCTTTCAAATAATAATCGAGCCACCTCAGGACCCAGCCCAGCCTTCTTGGCTATCTTTGTAAAATCCGCATCTTCAACCTGCGGTGCAAACTGCCA
>URCN01000082.1:0-7553 GCA_900546335.1 uncultured Streptococcus sp. | reverse complement strand
TTCATAAAAAAATATGATTTCCTTCGTAAATTACTTGAAAGTTATCTTAAAAGAGTGTATAATAGAATTATAGAAAACGCTTACAAAAGAAAGGGGATTGAATGAATAATCAAGAAGCATTAAGAACCTTTACTACAGGTGAGAACTTTCACCTCCAGCATTATTTAGGAGCGCATAGAGAGGAGAAAAACGGAGAAATAGGCTATACCTTTAGGGTTTGGGCTCCAAATGCACAAGCAGTTCATCTAGTTGGTGATTTTACCGATTGGGTTGAGAATCAGATTCCCATGGTTCGTAATGAAGCAGGTGTTTGGGAAGTCTTTACGAGTCAAGCTCAGGAAGGGCAGATTTATAAATATCATATCACGCGTGCAAATGGCCACCAGATTATGAAGATCGATCCGTTGGCAGTTTATTTTGAAGCTAGACCGGGTACAGGAGCAGTTCTGACCAATATCCGTGAAAAGAAATGGAAAGATGGTCTTTGGCTAGCACGTCGCAAACGTCTGGGATTTTTCGAGAGACCAGTTAATATATATGAAGTTCATGCAGGGTCTTGGAAGAGAAATCCAGATGGTAGTCCCTATACGTTTTCACAACTGAAAGACGAGTTGATTCCATACTTAGTTGAGATGAACTATACACATATTGAGTTCATGCCTTTAATGGCTCACCCACTTGGATTGAGCTGGGGCTATCAACTTATGGGTTACTTTGCTTTTGAACATTCCTATGGTAGACCTGAGGAATTCCAAGATTTCGTTGAAGAGTGTCATATAAATAACATTGGTGTTATCGTAGACTGGGTTCCAGGTCATTTCACCATTAATGATGATGCCTTGGCATATTATGACGGTACACCAACTTTTGAATACCAAGATCACAACAAGGCTCATAACTATGGTTGGGGTGCTCTGAATTTTGACCTCGGAAAAAATGAGGTCCAGTCTTTCTTGATTTCAAGTATTAAATTCTGGATTGATTTTTACCACTTAGATGGTATTCGGGTCGATGCAGTGAGCAATATGCTGTATCTAGATTATGATAATGCTCCTTGGACTCCAAACAAAGATGGTGGAAACCTTAACTACGAGGGTTATTATTTCCTTCAACGGTTGAACACAGTGATTAAGTTAGCTCATCCAGATATCATGATGATTGCAGAAGAAAGTTCATCAGCGACAAAGATTACTGGTATGAAAGAAATGGGTGGCCTTGGATTTGACTATAAATGGAATATGGGCTGGATGAATGATATTCTCCGTTTCTACGAGGAAGATCCGATTTATCGCAAGTATGACTTTAATCTTGTGACTTTCAGCTTTATGTATGTTTTCAATGAAAACTATCTCCTGCCTTTCTCACATGATGAAGTAGTTCATGGTAAGAAGAGTATGATGCATAAGATGTGGGGAGATCGCTACAATCAGTTCGCTGGTCTGCGCAACCTCTACACCTATCAAATTTGTCATCCAGGCAAGAAACTCTTGTTCATGGGTAGTGAGTACGGGCAATTCCTCGAGTGGAAGTCTGAAGAGCAGTTAGAATGGTCTAATCTAGAAGATCCGATGAATGCCAAGATGAAGCATTTCACTTCACAACTGAATCAATTCTATAAAGACCATCGCTGTCTTTGGGAAATTGATACTAGTTATGATGGTATCGAGATTATTGATGCTGATAATAGAGATCAGAGTGTCCTTTCCTTTATTCGTAAGGGCAGGAAGGACGAAATGTTAGTCTGTGTCTTTAATATGGCACCAGTTGAACGTAAGGACTTTACGATTGGTTTACCTGTTGCAGGTATTTACGAAGAAGTTTGGAATACAGAATTAGAAGAATGGGGAGGTGTGTGGAAAGAGCACAATCAAACAGTTCAGACTCAAGAAGGCTTATGGAAAGATTATGAGCAGACTTTGACCTTTACCTTGCCTGCCATGGGAGCAAGTATCTGGAAGATCAAGCGTCGTTTGAAACCAGCTAAGAAAAAAGAATAATGAGCTGTTGATTACAATTTTTTAGATTTTAAAAACGGATGTACTTGTATTGGACTTGAAACACAAGAGAAATGGATTTCCTATTATTTTTATAAAAAAGTTTGACTTCCGACCTTCTTTCGATTTTAACGTTCACATGTCTTTATAAAGGAGTAGAAAATGAAGAATGAAATGCTAGCTTTGATCCTTGCGGGTGGGCAAGGAACACGTCTCGGAAAACTCACTCAAAGCATTGCCAAACCGGCAGTGCAATTCGGTGGGCGCTACCGTATCATTGACTTTGCTCTTTCCAACTGTGCAAACTCTGGAATCCATAATGTTGGTGTGATTACTCAGTACCAACCTCTTGCTTTGAATAACCATATCGGAAATGGTTCGAGCTGGGGATTGGATGGTGTCAATTCAGGTGTCTCTATTTTACAACCTTATTCAGCCAGCGAAGGAAACCGTTGGTTTGAAGGGACTAGTCACGCTATCTACCAAAACATTGACTACATCGACAGTGTTAATCCTGAGTATGTTTTGATTCTTTCTGGTGACCACATCTACAAGATGGACTACGATGATATGCTTCAGTCCCATAAGGATAACAATGCCAGTTTGACAGTAGCTGTCCTAGACGTACCTCTCAAAGAAGCTAGCCGTTTCGGTATCATGAATACAGATGCCAATAACCGTATCGTTGAATTCGAAGAAAAACCTGCGCAACCTAAGTCTACAAAGGCTTCGATGGGGATTTATATTTTTGACTGGAAACGACTTCGCAATATGCTTGTTGCTGCTGAAAAGAGCAATGTGGATATGTCAGACTTTGGGAAGAACGTTATCCCTAACTATCTCGAGTCTGGTGAAAGTGTCTATGCTTATGAATTTAATGGCTACTGGAAAGATGTTGGTACGATTGAGTCACTTTGGGAAGCTAATATGGAGTACATTTCGCCAGAAAATGCCTTGGATAGCCGCAATCGTCAGTGGAAAATTTACTCTAGAAACTTGATTTCAACACCAAACTACTTTGGTGCGCATGCACACGTTGAAGATTCATTGGTCGTGGATGGCTGTTTTGTAGATGGAACTGTAAAACGTTCGATTCTTTCAACAGAAGCACAAGTACGTGAAGGCGCTGAGGTCGTTGATTCTGTCATCATGAGCGGAGCTATTATTGGCCATGGCGCAAAGATTACTCGTGCTATCATTGGTGAGGGTGCCATTATTGCTGACGGCGTAGAGATTGACGGAACGGACGAAGTACAAGTAGTAGGATACAATGAAGTAGTGGGGGTAGCAACAGATGAAGATTGATAAATATTCAGCCATTTTAGGAAACACAGTTGGTTTTCATGATATGTCAACGTTAACAGAACACCGTCCGGTGGCTAGCTTGCCTTTCGGTGGGAAATACCGTTTGATTGACTTCCCCCTTTCCAGTCTTGCAAATGCAGGTGTTCGTAGTATCTTTGGTATTTTCCAACAAGATAATATCAGCTCAGTTTTCGACCATATCCGTTCAGGTCGTGAGTGGGGCTTGTCAACCCTTCTAAGTCACTACTATCTAGGAATTTACAATACTCGTGTTGAAAGCAGTACAGTTGGAAAAGAGTATTACCAACAGCTTCTTACCTACTTGAGACGTTCAGGTTCAAACCAAACCGTTTCGATTAACTGCGATGTGCTGGTGAATATTGACTTGAATCAAGTCTTCCACCTACACAATACAACAAAAGGTCCGATTACAGTTGTATATAAGAAGCTTCCTAAGAAAGACATTTCTGATGTGAATGCTATTCTGGAAATCGATGAGACTGACCATGTTCGTTCGCACAAACTCTTTGATAACAAATCTACGGATGAACTCTTCAATATGTCTACAGATATCTTTGTTGTGGATACTCCTTGGTTGATTGAACGACTTGAAGAAGAGGCTCAGAAAGAATATCCTGAAAAGTTGCGCTATGTCCTTCGCGATTTAGCTGTAAAAGAAGGAGCTTTTGCTTACGAATACACAGGTTACTTAGCAAATATTCACTCTGTTCAATCCTACTATCAAGCAAATATTGATATGCTTGAATCTAAAAAATTCTACTCTCTTTTCTCACCAAATCAAAAGATTTATACCAAAGTTAAGAATGAAGAACCAACCTACTATGCGAATACTTCAAAAGTAAGTACTTCTCAGTTTGCTTCTGGTAGTATCATTGAGGGTGAAGTAGTTCAGTCAGTCCTATCTCGTAACATTTATATTCACAAAGATAGTGTTGTGAAGAACAGCGTTTTGTTCCCTCGTGTTGTGATTGGTCAAGGTGCCCGAGTTGAATATGCTATCTTGGACAAGGGCGTTGAAGTTGCGGACGGTGTTGTCATTCGAGGCACAGCAGAACATCCAGTTGTAGTGAAGAAGGGTGAAACAGTAACAGAGGACATTTATTCATGAAAATTTTATTTTTAGCGGCAGAAGGAGCACCCTTTTCAAAAACAGGTGGTTTGGGCGATGTCATTGGCGCACTTCCTAAATCACTTGTAAAAGCGGGGCACGAAGTTGCAGTTTTCTTGCCTTATTATGATATGGTAGAAGCAAAGTTTGGAGACCAGATTGAGGATGTTCTCCACTTTGAAGTTAGTGTAGGATGGCGTAGACAGTACTGTGGTATTAAGAAAACGGTTTTGAATGGTGTAACCTTCTACTTCATTGATAATCAGTATTATTTCTTCCGTGGTCATGTGTATGGTGATTTTGACGACGGTGAGCGCTTTGCCTTTTTCCAACTGGCTGCTCTTGAGGCCATGGAACGCATTGGCTTTATCCCTGACCTTCTCCATGTTCATGATTACCACACAGCCATGATTCCCTTCTTGTTAAAAGAAAAGTACCATTGGATTCAAGCATATCAAGGAATCAGAACCGTTTTAACCATTCATAATTTGGAATTCCAAGGTCAATTTTCTGAAGGAATGTTGTGGGATTTGTTCGGTGTTGGGTTTGAACGCTATGCTGATGGGACCCTTCGCTGGAATGATTGTCTCAACTGGATGAAAGCAGGTATTCTCTACGCGGATCGTGTCTCAACCGTTTCCCCTAGCTATGCGCACGAGATTATGACCAGTCAGTTTGGTTGCGGTTTGGACCAGATTCTTCGCATGGAGTCAGGTAAGGTTTCAGGTATTGTCAATGGTATTGACGCAGATCTCTATAATCCTCAAACAGACCCACTTTTAGACTATCATTTTGATAAGGAAGATCTGTCTGGAAAAGCTCAAAACAAAGCAAAATTGCAAGAGAGAGTGGGGTTGCCTGTGAGAGCAGATGTTCCGCTAGTTGGGATTGTCTCTCGTTTGACACGCCAAAAAGGTTTTGATGTTGTTGTAGAGAGCTTGCATCGTTTCTTACAGGAGGACGTTCAAATAGTCCTTTTAGGAACAGGTGACCCAGCTTTTGAACATTCCTTCTCCTGGTTTGCGCAAGTCTATCCAGACAAACTATCAGCAAATATCACTTTTGACGTCAAGCTCGCTCAAGAAATCTACGCAGCTTGTGATCTCTTCCTCATGCCAAGTCGTTTTGAACCATGTGGTTTGTCTCAAATGATGGCGATGCGCTATGGAACTCTACCATTGGTTCATGAGGTTGGTGGTTTGCGTGATACGGTTCAATCCTTCAATCCAATCGAAGGAAGTGGAACTGGATTTAGCTTTGATAATTTAACACCCTACTGGCTTAACTGGAGTTTCCAAACAGCCTTGGATGTTTATAAGTACCAGCCGGAAGTTTGGAGAAATCTACAAAAACAAGCTATGGAATGTGATTTCTCATGGGATACAGCCTGCAAATCTTACCTGGACTTGTACCATAGTTTAGTCAACTAATGGATAAAATCGTATGATTCTTTCATACGATTTTTGGGCTGTTTAGAAAGGAAAGTTTATGTCTCAAGTAATAGGGCTCTGTGTCATGGACGTTGACGGAACCCTGATAGCAGAGGAAGTGATTGATCTTCTAGGAAGAGAAGCAGGTTGCGAAGAAGAAATATCGCTGATTACAAGCCAGGCAATGCGAGGTGAACTGGACTTTGAAACAAGCTTAAGAGCAAGAGTCGCTTTGTTAAAAGGTCTTCCGATTTCAGTCTTTGATACTGTCTTCAAATCCATTCATCTGTCTAAGAATGCTCAAGAATTTATCTCCATACTTCAAAAGAAGGGCATTCTAGTCGGTCTAGTGTCTGGTGGATTTGCACCAATAGTTGAGAGATTAGCAAAATCCTTTGGTATCTCCTATTTCTCTGCCAACCAGTTGGAAGTCAAAGACGGTTTTTTAACAGGTCGACTAGTTGGTGAAATTGTGACAGGTCAAGTAAAACAAGCTACGCTTGAGAAATGGAGAAAAGAACTGAAACTCCCCAAAGAAAGAACGTTTGCCATCGGTGATGGTGCCAATGACCTCTTGATGTTAAAGTCAGCAGGACGTGGTATTTCATTTTGTGCTAAAGAGGTCGTAAAAACAGAGATAGCTTGTCATGTAGATACGAGGGATTTTTTAGAAGTTCTAGCTTTGATTGATTTCTTAGAATGAGAGGGAACTATGAAAATTGTAATTGCACCCGATTCTTTTAAAGAGAGTTTGACGGCAGAAGAGGTCGCTCAAGCTATAGAAAGGGGCTTCCAAAAATCGATAGCAGATGTAGAATGTCTGCTTTGCCCTGTAGGTGATGGTGGGGAAGGAACTGTAGACGCTATTCAACATTCTCTTGAACTCGAAGAAAAATGGCAGGAGGTGACAGGGCCTTTTGGTCTAAATGAAGGAATGCGTTACTTTCAAAAAGGTCAAATAGCGCTTTTTGAAGTTGCTGACTTGGTTGGTTTAGGAAAGATTCCGCAGGAGAAACGAAACCCTCTCCATATCCAAACCAGAGGTATCGGAGAGTTAATTCGCCATCTCATTGATCAAGGGATGAAAGAAATCTATATCGGTGTAGGAGGTACGGCTAGTAATGACGGTGGTATAGGCATTGCTGCTGGTTTAGGTTATCGTTTTTATGATAAGAATGGAAAAGAATTGCCAGCTTGCGGTCAGACTTTGCTTGAGTTTGAGTCAGTTTCTGACAGTGAATTGTATAGGATTTCTGAAGATGTGAAAATCCGCATTTTAGCAGATGTCGTGAGCCCTCTATGTGGTCATCAAGGAGCGACCTATACATTTGGAAAACAAAAGGGCTTGGATCCTGCTTTGTTTGAGACAGTAGATTTGGCTATACAGCGGTTCTATGAAAAATTTTCACCAGCAACCCTCTCTCTCAATGGAGTAGGAGCTGGGGGTGGGATTGCGGCTGGGCTCTGTGCCTTTGCTGAGGCCACTATCGTATCTGGGATTGACACTTGCTTAGATTTGATTGACTTTGACAAGAAAGTTGCAGGGGCCGACTTGGTTATCGTTGGAGAAGGTAGACTGGACAGTCAAAGCTTTGCTGGAAAAGCTCCTATTGGTGTAGCAAAAAGAACCCCTAGCGGAGTTCCTGTTATTGCTATTTGTGGTAGTCTTGCTGACGATTTGCCCCCCCTACCATT
>URCN01000081.1:0-7559 GCA_900546335.1 uncultured Streptococcus sp. | reverse complement strand
AAAATTTTGGCTTGGGTAGCGACCTTCATGTCTGTTATGATGTACGTGTCTTACTTCCCACAAATCATGAACAACCTGGCTGGTCAAAAAGGAAACTTCATCCAACCCTTGGTCGCAGCCATCAACTGTAGTCTTTGGGTTTACTACGGTCTTTTCAAAAAGGAAAGAGATATTCCACTTGCAGCTGCCAATGCACCGGGTATCGTTTTTGGTCTAGTAACGGCTATTACGGCATTGATTTAAAAAGAAGACTGGTTTCAGTCTTTTTTGTACATAAAAATAGATTCTCAAGTAAAGGAAGTCTAATGAGAGTTGAGGAGAATAGCCGTTGACAGCGAGCTTTCTGAGTGCTGCTTTAGGGGTTCCTCCATCAAGTATAAGATTGTTTCGTTACTATTTTTACAAAATCTTCTCCCTACTTTATAAGATAGGAAAAAGAGTTCAATTAGAACTCTTTTTTTGCTATAATGAGGGAAGAAAAATCAGACAGGAGATCGACATGTCAGAACCATTATTTTTACAATCAGTTATGCAAGAAAAAATCTGGGGTGGTACCAAGCTACGTGATGAGTTTGGTTACGACATTCCAAGTGAAAAAATCGGGGAATACTGGGCTATCTCTGCTCACCCAAATGGAGTTTCTAAGGTCGCTAATGGGCGTTTTGAGGGAACAGACCTCGCTACTTTGTATGCGGAACACCGTGAATTGTTTGGTAACCGTCCAGAACCTGTGTTTCCACTATTGACAAAAATCCTCGATGCCAACGACTGGCTCAGTGTCCAAGTGCACCCAGACGATGCTTATGGACTAGAACACGAAGGCGAGCTTGGAAAAACCGAGTGCTGGTACATTATCGCTGCGGAGGAAGGTTCAGAGATTATCTATGGCCATAATGCCAAATCAAAAGAAGAACTCCGTCAGCAAATTGAGGACAAGAACTGGGATGCCTTGCTAACAAAAGTGCCAGTTAAGGCTGGAGATTTCTTCTATGTACCAAGTGGAACTATGCACGCTATCGGCGCAGGTATCTTGATTCTTGAAACCCAGCAGTCTAGCGATACCACCTACCGTGTCTATGACTTTGACCGCAAGGACGACAAGGGCAACTTGCGTGAACTTCACCTTGAAAAATCTATCGATGTTTTAAACATTGGTGAGCCTGCTAATAGCCGTCCTGTAACTATCAAAGCTGATGATTTACGTTCCACTCTCCTTGTTTCTAATGATTTCTTCGCAGTTTACAAGTGGGAAATCACTGGAAAAGTTGACTTTGAAAAGACAGCTGACTATAGCTTGTTTAGCGTCTTGGCTGGTCAAGGTCAGCTTACTGTTGACGGAAAAAACTATCCAATCCAAAAAGGTAGCCACTTTATCCTACCAAGTGATGTTGAATCTTGGACTCTGGAAGGACAAGGTTTAGAATTGATTGTCAGTCATCCATAAAAAGAAAGGACTTGAGAGATATTCTCAAGCCCTTTTTGATTACATAAATTGGGCGATAAAGACCACAATGATGATGATAGGAATGATAAAACGAAGAAGGAAGAGCCAAACTTGGAAAAGTCCTTGTTTCCATGCTCTTTCATCAAGATGTAGTTCCTCCATAGCAAGAGCCCTTTTAAAGATGTAGCCTGTGAAAAGTGACAGGCAGAGAGCTCCAAATGGCATGAGGAGATTGGAAACCAAGAAATCCATGGCATCAAAGAAAGTCTTACTAAAGATGCGAACATCCGCCATAACTCCATAGGATAGGGCTGAAGGAATTCCAAAGACGAAGGTCAAGATTCCTATAATGGCACTCCATTTGGCACGTTTGCTGTTATCCTGATTGGTGATATTGCCCACATTGATCTCCAGCATCACGACAGAAGAAGTGACTGTCGCAAAGAGGAAGAGCAAGAGGAAGAGAATGTAGAAAATGGTTCCAAAGGGCATCTTGTCAAAGAGTTGTGGCAAAACGATGAAGAGGAGGCTTGGCCCACCTTCGGACTGGATGTTGAAGGCTGACATAGCAGGAAAAATAGCTAGACCTGCCATGATGGATACCGAGATGTTCATGGCTACCATGGAAATCCCTGATTGAACGAGATTGGTTTTCTTGTCCAAGTAGGAAGCATAGGTCAGCATGGCTGTAACCCCTAGTGAGAGAGCAAAGAAAGATTGACCCAGAGCATAGAGGAGACCAGCGCTAGTTAGTTTTGAAAAGTCTGGTTTGAGGAAGTAAAGAACCCCTTCCATAGCATTTGGCAAGCTGAGAGAGCGCCCAATAATCACGACAAAGATGATAAAGAGCAGGGGCATCATGACTTTCGAAGCTCTTTCGATCCCTTTTTGGACCCCACGTGATACAATAAAGATATTCAACAAGATAAAGGAAGCTTGAGCCCCTAGAGCAATGGCTGGATTTGAAATGATTGAAGTAAATAACTGAGCATAATCACCCGTTCCGCTAAGTTGGAATAATTTTCCAAACTCAATGCCCAGATAGACTAGAATCCATCCTCCAATAACACTGTAAAAGGAGAGAAGGATAAAGAGGGCAAAGGCACCAATCCAACCGATAAAGTTGTACTTGTTATTCTTGCCCAGTTTTCCAAAAGTTTTGATAGCGGAAACGCCAGCACTACGACCAAGGGCAAATTCAGCAAGCAGGAGCGGGAAACCAATTAAAATAGTGGAAATGAGAAAGACCAGTAAAAAGCCTCCACCGCCATTAGCAGCAGTCATGTAGGGAAACTTCCAAACGGCTCCAAGTCCGATGGCTGAGCCAGCAGATGCTAGAATAAAGCCTAGTTTCGATCCCCATTGCGATTTTTCTGACATAGTTGAAACTCCAATCTCGTTTTTTAAAATAAGAAAAGGCTACTTGAGTTGTCAAATAGCCTTCTCTCAATGGCTCTTTACGAGCCTTCTGTTTGATTGATAGACTTGACTATCCTATCATGTTTTCTAAGGTCTGTCAAGAAAACCATTTTCAAGTTTTCACAGTTTTCTCAAAAAGTTAAAAAATTTTCGTAAAACCACTTGACTCTGACCTTAGGGGAGGGTTTATACTATTCTTGTAAGGAGGAAATCATGTACCATATAAAAGAAGCTGCGCAGCTTACAGGTGTCTCTGTCAAGACCCTGCACCACTATGACAAGATAGGACTCTTGGTTCCCTTAAAGTCGGAAAACGGCTATCGAACCTACAGTCAAGAGGATTTGGAACGCCTTCAAGTCATTCTTTACTATAAATATCTAGGTTTTTCTTTAGAAAAAATAGCAGAGCTATTAAAGGAAGATAGATCAGATTTGTTGCCTCACTTGACTAGACAGTTGGACTATCTAACTCGAGAAAGGCAACATCTGGATACCTTGATTTCCACCTTGCAAAAAACTATTCAAGAACAAAAAGGAGAAAGAAAAATGACCATTGAGGAAAAATTTACTGGATTTAGCTATCAAGACAACCAAAAATACCACCAAGAAGCGGTAGAGAAATATGGGCAAGAAGTCATGGATCAAGCCCTCGAGCGACAAAAAGGTCGTGAAGATGAGTCTACGGCCGCCTTTAACCAAGTCTTTCAAACTTTGGCTCATAACCATAAAAATGGGCTAGCTGCAACAGCAGCCGAAAACCAGGAGCAAGCAGCCAAGCTCTTGCAAGCCATTCGAACTTATGGATTTGACTGCTCCGTTGAAGTATTCGGTCATATCGGTAAAGGCTACGTCTACAACCCTGAGTTTAAGGAGAACATTGACAAGTTTGGATCTGGAACAGCCCAGTACACATCAGATGTCATTGCGGCTTACGTTCAGACAAATGCAGAATAAATAGGCTAGGAATTTCCTAGCCTATTTTTTACTTCAAATCATAAAGCCAGTCGTCACCGTCTTTATAGTAGAAGAACTCACTGAGATCATCTTCCAAAAAAACACGAAGCATATCAGACATATCATCAGTAGCAAGTTTTAGATGAGAAAGATTGCCAAAATCTTCCCACCAAACCTTCCCTTCGTCTGAAGACTGGAGCTCACCAGTAAAGTGTTTTGTCTTGTAAAAAAGGACGACATAACGGTAATCCTCGTCGTCATACCAGTTTTTGATACCACAGAGTTGGGGTTTGGAAATAGTCAGACCAGTTTCTTCTTTCACTTCACGAATGACAGCTTCGACAAAGGATTCGCCACGTTCAACATGCCCGCCAGGAAAAGTAATACCAGGCCAGTCAGGGCTAACTCTGTCTTGGACCAGAACCTTGTCTCCGTTTTGAATCATACACATGTTGACAAATTCAACTGATTCTCTTCTATTCATTTTTTACAACCTTTGATCTTTAATCATAATGCAGACTTCCTGCCACCCAGCCGGTACAGAGGGCAGAAGTGATGTTAAAGCCACCTGTGTGGGCGTTGATATCCAGTACCTCACCAGCAAAGTGAAGACCAGGTACCAGCTTACTTTCAAGGGTTTTAGGATTGATTTCCTTAAGACTGACGCCTCCTTTGGTGACAAAGGATTTGGCAAGAGACATTTTGCCAGTCACAGGGATTCTGAGGGCCTTGATGGAGTGGAGAAGTCGTTCGCGTTCCTTTTCAGTTAGCTGTTTGACTTTTTCAGGATAGCCTTGCACAAGAAATTCTGCCAAGCGTTCTGGAAGTAAAGTTTTTAAAGCATTCTTCAAGGATTTTTCCCGATTTTCTTCTAGAAATGTAATCAAGTCTCTCTCAGAAAGTTGAGGTAAGACATCGAGAGAGAGAACCTCCCCACCCTTGACAAAGCTAGATATACGCAGAGCAGCAGGGCCTGACAAACCAAAGTGGGTAAAGAGCAGATCATGAGTGATGACATGCTTGCCATAGCTTAAGGTCACGTCATCTAGGGAAATTCCCTGTAAGGCCTTATGTGGAAAATCTGTTAACAAAGGACTTTCAGCGGCTTCAAGATTGGTAATGGTGTGCTTAAAATGGCGGGCAATCTCGTGACCAAAACCAGTCGAACCAGTCGAAGGATAAGACTTGCCACCTGTTGTGACAATGAGTTTATCACAAGTGAAGGTTTGGTCTGCGGACTTAAGGACAAACTGGTCGTCAATCTTTTTAACCGAAACAATTTCTGTTTGAGTGAGAACTTGTCCGCCTAGCTCAGCGATTTTCTTATCCAAGGCTTCGATAATGGTCCGAGATTTGTCGCTGGCAGGAAAGACACGGCCGTGGTCTTCAACCTTGAGTCTAACCCCATTTTCCGTAAAAAAGTTGATGATATCATGGTTGTCAAACTGGGAAAAGACACTGTACAGAAAGCGTCCATTTCCAGGGATGCCAGCTAGTAGGTCATCTAGAGTTCCGTTGTTAGTTACATTGCAACGACCACCACCAGTACCAGCTAATTTTTTTCCGAGTTTCCGATTTTTTTCAATGAGAAGAGCTTTCTGACCATAAAAGCTACTGGAGATGGTAGCCATCATGCCAGCAGGTCCACCACCGATAACAATAGTATCAAAATTTTTCATAGCTCTATTGTACCATAAAAAACAAGAGATACTTGGCATCTCTTGTTGCTTATAATCTTAGTTAATTTCATATCCCATCAACAAACCGCCATCTTCTGCATAGAAACTGCAGAGACCAGACGTAGGAATGATTTTGATATTGGCTTGTGGGAAGGTTTCCTGCAAGCGTTCTGACAATTGCTGACAGAATTTTTCATTGTTGCGATGAGCCATGACAATTCGACCACCAGCATAGCCAGCCTTGATGAGCTCTTCATAGGCCGCTTGAAGGGATTTTTTTGGTCCACGTGCTTTTTGGAGCAGTTCTAGGGTTCCAGTTTCACTTGCTTCCCCAACCATACGGATGTTGAGAAGGCCAACGACTGTACCGATCAGCTTACTCAAACGGCCATTCTTTACCAAGTTATCGACCTTAGCTAGGACAAAGAGCAACTTGGTTTTTTCTTGATAGGCTGTAATAGCTTGAACAATTTCCTCATAAGAAAGTCCTTGATCAATCAAACTATTGATTTTTTCAACAATCAAGTCAACCTCACCACCTGCAGACAATGTATCGATTACATGAATCTGAGTGTCAGGATGTTCTTCGAGATAGATATTCTTAGCGAGCTGTGCACTGTTATGACTGCCTGAAAGAGTACCAGTAATGGTAACGACAAAGATATGCTTAGCACCTTCAAACGCACGCAAGTAATCATCAGGGCTAGGACAAGCTGATTTTGAAGCCTCAGAAGTCGCATACATGGTTTCCATCATGTGGTCAATGTCAAGATTGGCATCATCGATAAAGACCTGATCAGCTACTTGAATGGTTAAAGGAACACTCACAAATTCAGTATCGATAGCAATAGTAGGCAGTTGACGATAATCACAACCAGAGTCAGCTACAATCTTCCAAGTCATAGAAATTCTCCATCTTTGTCACTTATACATTGACAAAGGTTCTGTCTTTTTTTACAATTATATCATGAAAGCCCTTGAAACAAAAGTACCACCTCTCTGTTGTCACAAGTAGAAAGAAATTGTTATGTCTGAACGTAAAATATCTGAAAAATCTCTTGAAAATCTTAGAAAATCAAATCAAGAATCCAATTTTTTAACCAGAGAAGCAATCGAGATGGCTCTTTTGCAACTTCTAGAGAAAAAAGATTTGGCCAAGATCAGCATTTCGGAGCTGGTCAAACGAGCGGGCGTCTCTCGTGCCGCCTTCTATCGTAACTATGACTCTAAAGAAGAAATTTTGGAAAGCGTCTTTAAACGCAGTGTCCATAACATTATGGAACAGCTGAGCCACTACGATGTCAAAACAGACCTTTATCTGGTCTGGGTACACCTTTTCCGCGCAGCCAAGAAAGAAGCCAAGGTTATCCAACTTGCTCTGGACTACCACTTGGAAAAGATTTTTGTCCAAGCCATGCAGGAATTTCTGGAAAAATACCACGGAAAATCAAAAGGTGTCAGCAGCTACCTTCATTCCTTTTGGAGTTCTGCCATCGTATCGGTTCTGCTCAAATGGATCAAGGATGGCATGAAGGTTCCAGCTGAAAAGATTGCAGATTTACGCTTGCCATTTTTCAAAAAATAGAGGAAAAGGAGAAGACTTATGACAGAAAAAAGACTGGCTTGGGATGAGTACTTTGCGGCTCAAGCCTTACTGATTGCCAATCGTTCGACCTGCAAACGTGCCAAGGTGGGAGCTGTCCTAGTCAAGGACAATAAAGTCATTTCAACAGGCTATAATGGTTCCGTATCAGGAACGGAGCACTGTATTGACCACGAATGTCTGGTCATTGAAGGACACTGTGTTCGAACCCTTCACGCCGAGGTCAATGCCATCTTGCAAGGGGCTGAACGAGGGGTTCCCAGAGGATTTACAGCCTATGTGACCCATTTCCCTTGTCTGAACTGCACCAAACAACTGCTTCAAGTTGGTTGTAAGCGCGTGGTTTATATCAACCAGTACCGAATGGATGACTATGCCCAGTACCTTTATCATGAAAAAGGCACCGAGTTGACCCATTTGCCATTAGAGACTGTTCAGACAGCTCTCCAAGAGGCAGATT
>URCN01000080.1:0-7689 GCA_900546335.1 uncultured Streptococcus sp. | reverse complement strand
CAAGTGGTTCTGAATTTATTTTTCAAGTAAGCTTACTTAACGCTTCTGCATCTGCAATGATCGTCACATCAGAGTGGTTTTGTAGGCTACTTGCTGGTAGACTTTCAGTTACTGGGCCTGACACTGTTCCAGCGATGGCTTCTGCTTTTGACTCACCGTAAGCAAAGAGAAGGATAGACTTGGCATCCAAGATGTTTTTAATTCCCATTGAAATGGCTTGAGTTGGAACGTCTTCAATCTTGTCAAAGAAGCGAGCATTGGCTTCTATAGTAGACTGATCAAGTTCGACTAGATGCGTTTGGCTATCAAATGGAGTTCCTGGCTCGTTAAAGCCGATATGTCCATTGCGACCAATTCCCAAGATTTGCAAATCAACAGGATGGTCAGCCAAAATTTGATTGTAGCGTTCAACTTCTTCTTCAGCATTATCCTTAACACCACGTGGCAAGAAACTTTCTTTAAATGGTTTTTGGCTGAATAAGTGTTCTTGCATGAAGTGGCGGTAAGACTGTGGATTGTCCCCATCAAGCCCTACATACTCATCGAGGTTTACACTGGTTAGATTTGAAAAATCAAGGTCACTTTCAACGATTTCTTTGTAAAACTCAAGTGGACTGCTTCCTGTCGCAAGTCCCAATGTTTGAGCACCATTGGTCAACTTTTCCTTCAAAATTTCAAAAGCAACTTTTCCACCTTCGACTTGATTTTCAACTTTAATAACTTTCATCTTTTCATCCTCCGTTTTAATCTATATTTATTATATGGTATAGACCAATTTTTGTCAAGTGAAAACGATTTAATTTCTAAAAAAAGAGCGCCCAAACTTGAAACGTGTTATAATGGATAAGATTAGAACTTAGAAAGAATGAACAGATATATGAATACAGCTGATTTTGATTTCCACTTGCCTGAGGAATTGATTGCCCAAACGCCTCTTGAAAAACGTGATGCGTCTAAACTCCTTATCGTTAATCGTGAGACGAGAGAAATGCAGGATAAACACTTCCACTCTATTATCGACATGCTGGATCCTGGTGATGCCCTTGTTATGAACGACACCCGTGTCCTCCCAGCCCGCCTCTATGGCCAAAAGGAAGAAACAGGAGGCCACGTAGAGCTTCTCCTCCTTAAAAATACTGCTGGCGATGAGTGGGAGGTCCTAGCTAAACCTGCCAAACGCCTCAAGGTCGGTACTCGTGTCAACTTTGGCGATGGTCGCCTCAGCGCTGTTGTTACGCAAGAATTGACCCACGGAGGCCGTATTGTCCGCTTTGAATACCAAGGAATTTTCCTAGAAGTTTTGGAAAGTCTCGGTGAAATGCCACTACCACCCTACATCCACGAAAAACTAGATGACCGTGAACGTTATCAAACGGTCTACGCTAAAGAAAGTGGCTCTGCTGCTGCACCGACTGCTGGATTGCACTTCACCAAAGAACTGTTAGCAGAAATCCAAGCCAAAGGTGTCCATCTGGTCTATCTCACTCTTCACGTCGGACTCGGAACCTTTAGACCTGTCTCTGTTGACAATCTGGACGAACACGAAATGCACTCAGAATTCTACCAACTTTCTGAGGAAGCAGCTGCCACCCTTCGCTCTGTTAAGGAAAATGGAGGTCGTGTTATTGCTGTTGGAACTACTTCGATCCGCACACTAGAAACCATCGGTTCCAAGTTTGATGGGCAAATCCAGGCTGATTCTGGCTGGACCAATATCTTTATCAAACCTGGTTACGACTGGAAGGTTGTGGATGCTTTTTCAACCAACTTCCACTTGCCCAAGTCAACTCTTGTTATGCTGGTTTCTGCCTTTGCAGGCCGTGAATTAGTCTTAGATGCTTATCACCATGCTATCCAAAAACACTACCGCTTCTTCAGTTTTGGAGATGCCATGTTTATCTATTAAGAAAATCCCTATTAGGAAACCTAATAGGGATTTTTCTAATCATTCCATACTAAACTTTGGATCTTTCAAACTCTGAACACTGGCATTGATAACTGCTCCGATAATCAAAATCTTTGCAATGAGAATAAACCAGAACATCATAACCACCACGATAATGGAACTGAAAAATCGAACGTCAACCAGATGATTGACATAACTATTGACGTAGACAGAAAAGATATTCAATAAAAAGATAAGAGTTAGCAAGACAAAGATACTTCCTGGTAAAACATAGCGGATTCGTGGTGCTTTTACTTTTGGAAGGAAGTAATAAATCATCACCAGAATGGCAAAGATCAAGGCATAGACCAGAGGGCCTGTAAAATCTTGCAGGTAGGAAAATAGCGGACTATCTGATTGCCAGTAAGTTTTGAGGAGGTTGAGCAACATACGACCAAACATACTCAAAAACAAGGCCAAGGCAAAAAGAATCTGCAAGCCAAAACTAACAAGTAGACTCATCAACTGATGGGAGATAATTCCTCGACTCTTGGTCACTCCATAGGCTTTGTTAAAGGCTTTTTGGAGGAAATCCATTGATTTCGAAAAGGTCCAGAGTGCAGATAAAACGGCAAAACTCAACAAACCAGTTGATGGTTGAGTCAGAACTTCTCGGACAATCTTGGCGACCACATCATACACCGTATCAGGCAAGAATTCCTTGATCGTAAGTAAAAAATTTGAGACCGGAATCTGAAAATAAGGCAAAATATTGACCATTATCATTAGTAAAGGAAAGATTGAAATCAACCAATAGTAGGCAACCGCAACACTGGTCAACTCGCTATCAGATGCTTGATAATAATGCAAAAAAGCTTTCAATAAAGGCCTGTCCATCAGCTCTTTCCACCACTTTTTCATGTTCCATCCTCCGTCATTTTCTTCATCATCTAAGTTCTTCTGATTAAATCTAGCATATCATAAGGCAAAGTATTTGCGGCCTCTTTCAGAGAATAATTCTCTAAATTATTAACATTTTGGCGTAGTTTTTTGGCATACTTGGCTGTTATCAGTTTAGCTTCTTCGTATTCAAAGATTGCCTTACGTTCGAGATAGTAGCCTCGTAGCATTTCATCAATATTGTTTGGCTTGATGCGATTGATAACCCGCTCAACAAAAGCACCACTTCCGATAATGGCCGTCTCGCGTAGACGAGACTCTTGCATAAAGCTAATCAGAGAACTCTTGTAAACCCCTTTGAGGTTTTCCAAACTCTCGATAATCAGCTCTGTATTTTCCAAATACAACTCTGCAATCTGATCATAGTCAACTGATAGTAGTTTACGAGATTCTTCATTCATCCAACTACGGAAAGTTTTGCCAAAGGTAAACATTTCATGGAGTAGAAAGCGCAGTATCCGTAAGGAAACTAGGAAGTAATAAGTCACTCTAGAAGCGAAATTCCGATTGATACTCTGCTCCATGTTTTTTAGGTAACGTTGGTAAACTCGATAGCCACGCTCACTGATTCTATTTTCCTCGTAGGCTTGCTCCAAACCATCACTCTCAATACTCAAGATAAGAAGTTTGAGGGACTCCCAGTCCTCTTGGACTCTCTTATTTTCCAGACTAAGGATGAGGTTTTCAATCCGACCATGATAGTTATCAATAGCTGCATAAAGAGGAAGTTTGTTCTTGTGATGGTCCAGCTCTTTTTCTAATTCTGCAGCTACATCATTCAGAATCGCTATATGTATCAAATGATCCTTGCTTTCCTCTTGTTCTTCAGATAAGTGAGGGAGAACCAATAAACCTGTTAGAAAGCTCAATAGTGTAACGCCTGCTACGAGAAAGAGTAACAAAGGATATTCCTGCTCCAAATGACTTGGTATAAGGAGAATAGTCGCGATAGATACTGTCCCTTTAACTCCAGAGAAGGTCAAAAGAAGCATATCTTTCATGTACTTATGAATTTTTTTCTTAAGTCGACGCGTCCTCACAAAGTAAAACCCAGCAATCATGATAAAGCGGATCGCAAAAAGCAAGAAGGTCAGAACGACAACTGAAAGCAGTAAAAGAAGGGGATTGTAGAGAGAATTAGACAAAATTGGCTCTGCTATCAACTCTAATTCCATTCCCAGGAGAACAAAGACTGATCCATTTAGCATAAAGGTCACGGTGTGCCAAACGGTCTCCGTCACGGTGTCTACCTGAGCCTCAAGGAGCGTAATTTTCTTAAAACGACTGGCCTTCAAAATACCTGCAACCACTACTGCGATAATCCCTGAAACATGAAACTCTTCTGCGATGAAAAAGGTCATGAGCGGCAAACTTAGCTCTAGCAATAGTTCACTGGCTATATCTATCGCTCGCACACTCAGTAAAAAGCTATGCAAAAAACGATTGACCATAGCTGTCACAAAACCGACTACAAAACCACCAAGGATAGAAAGTGCTAGGGAAGTTCCAGCTTGGCTGAAAGAAAAGGTTCCTGTTGTCCAAGCAGCCAGAGCCATCTGAAAGGCAACCAAACCAGAAGCGTCATTTAAGAGTCCTTCCCCTTTTAGGATATTGGAAACCCGTTTTGGAAAACGAAAACGTTCAGAAAGAGATGCAAAGGCAACCAAATCTGTTGGTCCAAGTGCCGCTCCAACTGCTAAACAGGCAGCTAAAGGAAGAGTCATCCAAAGGAAGTGAGCCATGCCCCCCAAGCTTAAGGTCGAGATAAAAATCACAGGAAAGATCAGAAAGACGACAATCCGCCAATGCTTCAAAATGGACGTAATATCCGCTTCTTCTGCCTCCCGGAAAAGTAAGGGACCAATAACCATGGCTAGAAACAGCTCTGTATTGAGATGAAAGTCCGCATCGGGAACAAATAAGCCAATCCCAATCCCTAAAAGGATTTGTACAAGAGGAAGGGGCACAAAAGGCAGAAGTTTATTGGTCGTAGTTGAAATGATTAAGACAAATAAAAATAGAATCAAGTAAATGAGTAATTCCACACAATTCCTCCTTAATCTTTTTTACAACAAGATTCAAAAATCTCCTTTTGCTCTTGGATTTTCTGATCAATCTTAGAACAGTCTTTGCGCACAATTTTTTTCTGGCATCGTTCCATTTCAAGAGCCACTAATTTTTTCTTGATTTTAAGCATTTTCTTGCTCATCTGTGCTTCGTCGAGCACCCCGACTGCTCGCTCGTGATGCGTTGACTCGACAAAATTTTGGCGCATTGCCTCAAGCTTCTCACGAAGGTATTGTTTATCCATGTCTATACCTTTCTAATTTTTCAATCATAACTAAAAACGGTGGATTGTTAACTTGGTTGAGAGTCCGATAAATGGCAGCTGTATACTCTTGTTGGTTCAACTGGCTAACAAACTCCAATACAGCATCCCTCTCAGTATCTCCTCCTTCATGACCATAGTAGATCATGATAGCAATCCGTCCTCCTTTGACAAGCAAATGGCACAGCTTTTCTAAGGCTTCGATAGTAGTCTGAGGTTGAGTGATGACGGATTTGTCAGCAGAAGGCAGATAACCCAGATTAAAAATCCCTGCCTTAGCTTCTGTCACAAACTGGTCTAGTGTCTCATGACCTTGCAAGATTAACTGGGCATTTGTCATTCCAGCCTGATCCAAACGCTCTTGCGTCTTCTCTAAAGCCTGCTCCTGGATATCAAAGGCATAGACTCGCTTGGCTAACTTGGCTAGAAAAAGGGTATCATGACCATTGCCCATGGTCGCATCCACTACAATATCCTCTTTTGTCACAACTTCCGCCAAAAAATCATGCGCCATCTCAAGTGGTCTTTTCATTTTCAAACTCCTGTTTTACAGCCTTGCATCCTTGCACACTTCCACGACGGCGCATCTCAGTTTCAATAGCATTTAGCACTTCCCATTTTTTGAGGCTCCACATGGGACCAATCAACATATCTCTAGGTGCATCTCCTGTGATCCGATGAATAACGATATGTTTGGGAATGATTTCCAGTTGGTCGCAAATGACCTTAACATACTCATCTTGACTCATCAGTTGCAAGCGTCCTTCGTGGTAATCCCGCTGCATCCGTGTATTGGTCATGAGGTGAAGCAAGTGCAGTTTAATTCCTTGAATATCATTGTCCGTGACACAGCGACGGACATTTTCAATCATCATCTCATGAGTCTCACCAGGCAGACCATTGATCAAATGAGAAACAATCTCAATCTTGGGATATTTCCTCAAGCGATTTACTGTTTCAACATACAATTCATAAGAATGGGCACGGTTAATCAAGTCAGAGGTTGCTTCAAAGGTGGTCTGCAGGCCCAATTCTACCGTCACATGCATGCGTTCCGATAACTCAGCCAAATACTCGATGGTTTCATCAGGTAAGCAATCCGGGCGTGTTCCGATATTGATTCCCACTACACCTGGCTCGTTGATAGCCTGCTCATATCGCTCCCGAATCACTTCTACCTTTTCATGGGTGTTGGTAAAGTTTTGAAAATAAACCAGATACTTTTTAACATCTGGCCATTTGCGATGCATAAAGTCAATTTCCTTATAAAATTGCTCACGGATAGGGGCATCCGGTGCCACGATAGCATCTCCAGAACCTGAAACTGTACAAAAAGTACAGCCCCCATGAGCCACAGTTCCATCCCGATTGGGACAGTCAAATCCCGCATCAATCGGAACTTTAAAAGTCTTTTCTCCAAAAAGTTTTCGATAATAATCATTCAAGGTATTATAAGATTTCATAACTTTCATTATAACAAAAAACACCTACAATCTCAAAAGCCTGACTTTCCTACAAATTCCCTTGTTTCTCATTTCCTTTAGCGTTTTTTTATGATACAATATGGGTATGATTTTAATGAAAATAGCATCTATTTTATTATTGATATTAACCTTGGTGGTTTGCTTTATTGTCACCAAGCTTTTCGGACTTAGGAAAATAGGATTTAATTTCGCGGATCTAGCTTTTCCACTGTTGGTATTTGAGTACTACCTGATTACTGCTAAAGCCTTTACCCACAACTTTCTACCACGACTTGGAGTCGCACTTTCTCTCCTAGCAATCCTCCTTGTAGTCTTTTTCCTTGTCAAAAAACGAAGTTTTTATTACCCTAAATTCATCAAATTCTTCTGGAGAGCCGGTTTTCTCCTTACCTTAATCATCTACATAGCTATGATTATCGAATTGATGATGCTCCCATAAAAAACATTCCCTCAGACAGCTGTCTAAGGGAATATTTTTATCTTCATACTTACTTTCTAAGCTCTACCAAGATACTTTTTCTTATTTCCTAAATGTCAAGGCGTAGAATTTACCATCCCAAAGAAGTTTCATTTCCTTTTCCTTAACTTCGCTTGGAACGGCATTCTCAATTTCACTCAAATCAACAGTAGCGTCTTTAAAATAATCCTTACTAAAATGATTTTTCTTATATTGCTGATCCACATAGTCAGCCGTCTCATCTGCGATTAAAATTTTGGTTCCTGGCTTCGCCACTCGTAGCATTTCCTGCATAGCCTTGGCCTTATCATTGAAAAAATTGATTCCGCCAATATGGTAGACAATGTCAAAACTATTATCCGCAAAGGGTAGATCCTCCGCACAAGCATGGAAAAGTTGCAGATTGGTCTTTTTAGCGCAAGATTTCTGGCATTTTTTTAGCATACTGATAGAAATATCTACCCCTACAAAGTCTAAACTTTTCAGGTGAATTATCTCAGGAATATAACGGAGGTCTTGACCAGTCCCGATAGAGACATAAAGAACAGATAAATTATCTTTCAATTCTAGTTCC
>URCN01000079.1:0-7752 GCA_900546335.1 uncultured Streptococcus sp. | reverse complement strand
AACATGATATAGTTATTAGGCTTAGAAAATGAGATGATGTTTTCTAGCAAATATAAACCCGAGTAAAAAATGCCTACGGACAGGCAGGGTTGAATGCCGAAGCGTGGTTAAAAAGCCACATTATTGATAGGGTTAAAAGCCTACTTTTATAAGTTGATGTTAGGACGTTTGTCCTAATTCATAAATTTTAGTGTGGTGAAAGCACACGTCATCTTGTGAAACGATCAATAAAGTACGTAATATTTGCTACTAGAGAGTTAGGAAACATCGGGAACAGACATACTCAACAGAAACCAAAATAAACACGTCAGAAGATTGCAGAGCAGGTGAAAACCTGCTCTTTTTTCATAAGTCAACCTTTAGTCGCCTTTATCTTCTTGAGGTGCTAAAAATACGGTAAAGGAGTATGTCTTGAAGAAGTTAGATCAAAACCAAGCCCCAATTTACGAGGCCTTGGTCAAACTACGCAAGAAAAGGATTGTTCCCTTTGATGTGCCAGGTCACAAGCGTGGACGAGGAAATCCAGAACTTGTCGAACTGTTAGGAGAAAAATGTGTTGGCATTGATGTCAATTCTATGAAACCCTTGGATAATCTCGGCCATCCTATTTCGATTATTCGAGATGCAGAGGAGCTAGCAGCGGATGCTTTTGGTGCAGCGCATGCCTTTCTGATGATTGGGGGAACAACTTCATCTGTTCAAACCATGATTCTTTCCACCTGCAAGGCGGGAGATAAGATTATTCTGCCTCGTAATGTCCACAAATCTGCTATCAATGCGCTGGTTCTATGTGGTGCCATACCCATCTATATCGAGATGAGTGTGGATCCTAAAATTGGCATCGCTTTAGGTCTTGAAAATGAACGGGTGGCCCAGGCTATTAAGGAACATCCAGATGCTAAAGCTATCCTAATCAACAATCCTACCTACTATGGAATTTGTTCAGACCTCAAGGGTTTAACGGAAATGGCTCATGAAGCTGGCATGCTGGTTTTAGTGGATGAAGCTCATGGTGCGCATTTGCATTTTACAGATAAACTTCCAATTTCTGCTATGGATGCAGGTGCTGATATGGCGGCGGTCTCTATGCATAAGTCTGGTGGGAGTCTGACCCAAAGCTCCATTTTACTTATCGGGGAGCAGATGAATCCTGAATACGTTCGTCAGATTATCAACCTGACCCAGTCTACATCAGCATCTTACCTGCTGATGGCAAGTCTCGATGTTTCTCGTAGAAACCTAGCCCTTCGTGGTAAAGAGTCCTTTGAGAAAGTTATTGAGTTATCTGAGTATGCTCGTCGTGAAATCAATGCCATCGGTGGCTACTACGCCTACTCAAAAGAGTTAATAGACGGTGTCTCGGTTTGTGATTTTGACGTGACTAAGTTATCAGTCTACACTCAGGGGATTGGTTTAACCGGTATCGAGGTTTATGACCTCTTACGGGATGAATATGACATTCAGATCGAGTTTGGTGATATCGGCAATATCTTGGCCTATATTTCGATTGGTGACCGTATCCAAGATATCGAGCGCTTGGTTGGTGCTTTGGCGGATATCAAGAGACTTTACTCACGAGATGGGAAGGACTTGATAGCTGGAGAATATATCCAACCTGAGTTGGTGCTGTCTCCTCAGGAAGCCTTTTACTCAAATAGAAGAAGTTTAACCCTGGACGAATCTATTGGACAAGTCTGTGGAGAATTTGTCATGTGCTACCCTCCAGGGATTCCTATCTTGGCTCCTGGTGAACGAATTACACGAGAAATTGTAGACTATATCCAATTTGCCAAGGAACGTGGTTGTTCCCTCCAAGGGACGGAAGATCCTGAGGTCAATCACATTAACGTCATTAAGAGAAAGGAGAACTAGATGGATTTATGGTTTTCTGAAGTTCATACTCCAGATGTCAAATTGTCCCTGAGAACAGCCAAGCAACTATACGCTGGTAAAAGTGAATGGCAGGATATCGAAGTCTTGGATACGCCAGCTTTTGGAAAAATACTGATTTTAAATGGGCATGTCTTGTTTTCAGATGCGGATGATTTTGTTTACAATGAAATGACTGTTCACGTTCCCATGGCTGTCCACCCGAATCCAAAGAAAGTCTTGGTTATTGGGGGTGGTGACGGTGGTGTTGCTCAAGTATTAACCCTCTATCCTGAACTGGAGCAAATCGATATTGTGGAACCAGATGAGATGTTGGTTGAGGTCTGTCGTGAGTATTTCCCAGACTTTGCTGCGGGCTTAGATGATCCTCGTGTTACCATTTACTACCAAAATGGGCTACGCTTTTTGCGAAACTGCGAAGATGACTACGATATTATCATCAACGATGCGACAGATCCATTTGGACATACGGAAGGGCTCTTTACCAAGGAATTTTACGGAAACAGTTACAGAGCCTTGAAAGAAGATGGTATCATGATTTATCAGCATGGGAGTCCCTTCTTTGACGAGGATGAGTCAGCTTGCCGAAGCATGCACCGCAAGGTCAATCAAGCCTTTCCAATCAGCCGGGTCTATCAGGCGCACATCCCAACCAGTCCAGCTGGCTATTGGTTGTTTGGATTTGCATCGAAAAAATACCACCCTGTCAAAGATTTTGACAAGGAAGGCTGGAAAAAACGCCAGCTTTTCACAGAATACTACACTGCAAACTTACATGTGGGGGCCTTTATGTTGCCCAAGTATGTTGAGGACATTTTAGAAGAAGAGGAAGGAAAAAAATGAGTCGTTTACTAGTTATTGGATGTGGGGGCGTTGCCCAAGTTGCTATTTCGAAGATTTGCCAAGATAGCGAAACCTTCACAGAGATTATGATTGCTAGCCGTACCAAGTCAAAATGCGATGACTTGAAGGCTAAATTAGAAGGCAAAACAAGTACAAAGATTGAGACAGCTGCCCTTGACGCTGACAAGGTTGAAGAAGTGATTGCTTTGATTGAAAGCTACAAGCCAGAAGCTGTTTTGAACGTAGCTTTACCATACCAAGACTTGACCATTATGGACGCTTGTTTAGCGACTGGAGTTCACTATATCGACACAGCTAACTACGAGGCAGAGGATACAGAAGATCCTGAGTGGCGTGCCATCTACGAAAAACGCTGCAAGGAACTTGGTTTTACAGCCTACTTTGATTATTCATGGCAGTGGGCTTATCAGGAAAAATTCAAAGAAGCAGGCTTGACAGCTCTGCTTGGATCTGGTTTTGACCCAGGTGTGACTAGTGTCTTTTCAGCCTATGCTCTCAAACACTATTTTGACGAAATCCACTATATCGACATTTTAGACTGTAATGGAGGTGACCACGGTTATCCATTTGCGACAAACTTCAACCCAGAAATCAATCTACGCGAGGTTTCTGCGCCAGGTTCTTACTGGGAAGATGGAAAATGGGTCGAAGTCGAAGCTATGTCTATCAAGCGTGAGTATGATTTCCCTCAAGTTGGGCAAAAAGACATGTATCTCCTTCACCATGAAGAAATCGAATCATTGGCGAAAAACATTCCTGGTGTCAAACGGATACGTTTCTTTATGACCTTTGGGCAATCTTACCTAACACACATGAAATGCTTGGAAAATGTTGGACTCCTTCGTACGGATACCATTAACTTTAACGGTCAAGAAATTGTACCAATCCAATTCTTGAAAGCCTTACTTCCAGACCCAGCCAGCCTTGGACCACGCACTGTTGGTAAGACAAATATTGGTTGTATCTTTACAGGTGTCAAAGATGGTGTTGAAAAGACCATCTACATCTACAATGTTTGCGACCATCAGGAATGTTACGCAGAAGTTGGTTCACAAGCAATTTCATACACGACAGGAGTTCCAGCCATGATTGGGACAAAACTGGTTATGAACGGAACTTGGAAACAACCTGGAGTTTACAACCTTGAAGAGTTGGATCCAGATCCATTCATGGAAGCTTTGAATGAGTACGGATTGCCATGGGTTGTGGTAGAAAACCCACAAATGGTGGACTAATGAAGCTAGAACAAGTACCCACACCAGCTTACGTCATTGACTTGGCCAAGTTAGAAGCCAATTGCCGTATTTTACAGCAAGTTCAGGAAGAAGCGGGCTGCAAGGTTTTACTGGCCCAGAAGGCTTATTCTCTCTACAAAACCTACCCCATGATTAGCCAGTATCTGTCAGGTACAACGGCTAGTGGTCTCTATGAGGCTAAGCTAGCTAGAGAAGAATTCCCAGGAGAAGTCCATGTCTTTGCACCTGCTTTCAAGGATGCAGACTTGGAGGAATTGCTGGAGATAACGGACCATATCGTCTTTAACTCAGAGAGACAGTTGCGTAAACATGGTCCTCGTTGCCGAGAGGCTGGTATCAGTGTCGGTTTGCGCCTCAACCCTCAATGTTCTACCCAAGGTGATCACGCGCTCTATGATCCTTGTGTACCTGGATCCCGTTTTGGAGTCACTATAGACAAGATTCCTAGTGATTTGCTGGACTTGGTGGATGGTCTTCATTTTCATACCCTTTGCGAGCAGGGGGCAGATGATTTAGAGACAACTTTGAAAGCAGTCGAAGCGCAGTTTGGTCCTTATTTACATGAGGTCAAATGGCTCAATATGGGTGGTGGACACCACATCACTAGAGAAGACTATGATGTGGATTTGCTAATTTCTGAAATCAAGCGTATCCAAGAAACTTACAATCTTGAAGTCTATATCGAGCCGGGAGAAGCTATTGCTCTCAATGCGGGTTATCTAGCAACTGAAGTATTGGACATTGTCGAAAACGGTATGGATATTTTGGTTTTAGATGCCTCCGCGACCTGCCATATGCCTGATGTACTTGAGATGCCTTATCGACCACCTTTGAGAAACGGCTTTGAGGCTCAGGAAAAAGCCCATACCTATAGACTTTCTTCTAATACCTGTCTGACGGGTGATGTGATTGGTGATTATAGCTTTGAAAATCCAGTTGAGATTGGAGACAGACTTTACTTTGAAGACATGGCTATTTACTCCTTTGTCAAAAATAATACCTTTAACGGTATTGGCTTGCCAAGTCTCTATCTCATGGACGAGCAAGGTGACTGCAGCTTAGTCAAAACCTTCGGCTATCAAGACTTTAAAGGGAGATTATCATGATAGAAACTCCGAAAAAAGCAGGCTATCGTATGCCAGCAGAGTACGAACCCCATCATGGTACCCTCATGATATGGCCGACTCGACCAGGTTCATGGCCCTTCCAAGGAAAGGCTGCCAAAAGAGCATTTAGCCAGATTATCAAGACCATAGCAGAAGGGGAAAGAGTTTATCTTTTGGTAGAGCAGGACCATCTATCTGAAGCCCAATCCTATCTTGGAGACAAGGTTGTTTATTTAGATATCCCGACAAATGATGCCTGGGCGCGTGATACAGGTCCGACCATTCTCGTCAATGATAAAAGAGAAAAATTGGCAGTCGATTGGTCTTTCAATGCCTGGGGTGGCGCTGTCGATGGTCTTTATCAAGATTATGAAGAGGATGACCAAGTAGCCAGTCGTTTTGCAAAACTCTTAGAGATACCTGTTTACAATGCTAAACCTTTTGTACTGGAAGGCGGAGCCATACACAGCGATGGTCAAGGAACCATTCTTGTGACTGAAAGCTGCTTACTCAGTCCTGGACGCAATCCCCACCTGTCTAAAGAGCAAATTGAAAACACCTTATTAGAGTGCCTTGGTGCTGAAAAAGTTATTTGGCTACCTTATGGTATTTATCAGGACGAAACCAATGAACACGTTGACAATGTTGCCGCTTTCGTTGGTCCTGCAGAGCTTGTCTTGGCTTGGACAGATGATCAAAATGATCCTCAGTATGCCATGTCAGCAGCTGATTTAGAGCTTTTAGAGAAGGAAACGGATGCAAAAGGGCGTCCCTTCACCATTCATAAATTGCCTATCCCTGCAGTTCGACAAGTTGTAACCGAAGAGGATTTGCCAGGCTACATCTATGAAGAAGGGGAAGAAGAGCGTTATGCAGGTGAACGTCTTGCAGCTTCCTATGTCAATTTCTATATTGCCAACAAGGCTGTCCTTGTTCCCCAATTTCAAGATAAAAACGACCAAGTGGCCGTAGATATCCTCAGCAAGTGTTTCCCAGACCGTAAGGTCGTAGGAATTCCAGCCAGAGATATTCTCTTAGGTGGTGGCAATATTCACTGTATCACCCAACAAATCCCAGAATAGGAGAAAAAGATGAGAAATGTTAAAGTTGCAGCGATCCAGATGCAATGCGCCAAGGATGTGGCGACAAATATCCAAACAGCAGAGCATTTAGTACGTCAAGCTGCAGACCAAGGCGCACAAATCATTCTCTTGCCTGAATTATTTGAACGCCCTTATTTCTGTCAGGAACGCCAGTATGACTACTACCAGTATGCCCAGTCGGTGATAGAAAATACAGCCATTCAGCATTTTAAAACCATTGCCAAGGAGCTAAAGGTCGTTTTACCCATCAGTTTCTACGAGAAAGATGGCAATGTCTTGTATAACTCAATCGCCGTCATTGATGCAGATGGAGAAGTGCTGGGCGTTTATCGAAAGACCCACATACCAGATGACCATTATTATCAAGAAAAGTTTTACTTTACGCCTGGTAACACAGGCTTCAAGGTCTGGGATACTCGCTACGCTAAAATTGGGATCGGCATCTGTTGGGATCAATGGTTCCCTGAAACAGCGCGCTGTCTTGCGTTGAATGGGGCAGAATTACTCTTTTACCCAACAGCTATTGGTTCGGAACCTATCTTAGATACGGATAGTTGTGGTCACTGGCAACGTACCATGCAAGGGCACGCAGCAGCAAATATTGTCCCAGTTATTGCAGCCAATCGCTATGGCTTGGAAGAAGTCACTCCTAGTGAGGAAAATGGCGGACAGAGTTCTAGTCTTGACTTCTATGGTTCCTCCTTTATGACGGATGAAACAGGAGCTATTCTAGAGAGAGCTGAAAGACAAGGAGAAGCTGTTCTGTTAGCAACTTATGACCTTGATAAGGGAGCAAGCGAGCGCCTCAACTGGGGACTGTTTCGTGATAGAAGACCCGAAATGTACCAACGAATTACGGACTAGAAGGTAAATTTCATCATAAATTTTTGATATTCACGCCTGTCTTACAAAAATGTAAGATAGGCTTTTTAAATGTAAGCTGGGTGTACGATTATACGTGGAAATGTATGCTATACTCTATGTAGATCAAAAAGAAAGAGGTTTATTATGAAAAAATGGAGTGCGACGCAGTTGAAGTACCTGATGGTGGCAGTGATGGTTCTAGACCATATCCCGCATATTACCGGGATCGTTTCTCCTCTGTGGGAAGGTATCTTTCACGCCTTGACCCGTTGTGTGGGAGTTTGGTTTGCGTATATGGCTATGGAAGGCTTCATCCATACTCGAAATTTGAAAAACTACCTCATCCGTCTTTGGAGTTGGGCACTTATCATGTTTGCTGGAAATAGCCTACTCAACGCCCTATTTGCATCTAAAGGAGTAATGGTAAATAATAATATTTTCTTTACTTTGGCCATCGGTGTAACCATGCTTTGGCTTGGTTTTCCTCGAAAAGAGATGGATCAAAAAGAAAAGTTGTGGCGTCGGATTGGAGTTGCTGGGCTCTTGATTTTCGGTTGCCTTTTTACTGAGGGTGGCATCACCATGCTACCATTTCTCTTGATTAGTTACTCTTGTCGAAATCGCAAGGGATTGCGAAATCTCCTATATGCCTTTCTGTGGGCCTTCTTG
>URCN01000078.1:0-7883 GCA_900546335.1 uncultured Streptococcus sp. | reverse complement strand
GGAACCTTTATTTACTTTAATTTATCAAATTAGAATATTTTCTTTCTTGGTAGAATTAGTATTTTTCTCACTTAGCGACCAAATTTGTATACTATATTCAGCAAAAATGAATAGTTAAAGACAAAAAAAGGAAGCCACTAAGTGACTTCCTTCTAGAGTGAGGACTGATTAGTCTTCACCTTTGTTTTTCTTAATGATTTCTTCTTGTACTGACTTAGGTACATCTTCATAGTGGTCAAATACCATCATGAAGGTACCACGTCCTTGAGATGCAGAACGAAGAACTGTTGCGTAACCGAACATTTCAGCAAGTGGAACGTAAGCACGAACGATTTGGCTGTTACCGTGAGCTTCCATACCATCTACACGTCCACGACGAGCAGTTACGTGACCCATAACATCACCAAGGTTTTCTTCAGGAACAGTGATGGTTACAAGCATCATTGGTTCAAGGATAGCTGGTTGTGCTGATTTAGCAGCTTCTTTAAGGGCAAGTGAAGCCGCGATCTTGAAGGCAGTTTCAGATGAGTCGACATCGTGGTATGAACCATCGTAAAGTTTAGCTTTAACGTCAACCATTGGGTAACCTGCAAGAACACCGTTAGCCATAGATTCTACCAAACCTTTTTCAACCGCTGGGATAAATTCACGAGGAACCACACCACCGACGATTGCGTTTTCGAATTCAAATCCTTTACCTTCTTCGTTTGGAGTAAATTCAATCCATACATCACCGAATTGACCTTTACCACCAGACTGACGTTTGAAGAATCCACGTGCTTGAGTAGAAGCGCGGAATGTTTCACGGTAAGATACTTGAGGAGCACCTACGTTTGCTTCAACTTTAAACTCACGACGCATACGGTCAACAAGGACGTCAAGGTGAAGCTCACCCATACCTGAGATAACTGTTTCACCAGTTTCAACGTTTGTTTCAACGCGGAATGTTGGATCTTCTTCAGCCAATTTTTGAAGGGCGATACCCATCTTATCTTGGTCTGCTTTAGATTTTGGCTCAACCATCAATTGGATAACTGGTTCTGGAACGTTGATTGACTCAAGGATGATTTTAGCTTTTTCATCTGTCAATGAGTCACCAGTTGTTGTATCTTTCAAACCAACGGCAGCAGCGATATCACCTGAGTAAACAGTGTCAATTTCTTGACGGCTGTTAGCGTGCATTTGAAGGATACGTCCGATACGTTCACGTTTACCTTTAGAAGTGTTCAATACGTAAGAACCTGATTGAAGAACACCTGAGTATACACGGAAGAATGTCAAACGACCTACGAATGGGTCCGTCATGATCTTGAAGGCAAGAGCTGCGAATGGCTCTTCGTCAGATGCTGGACGAGTTTCTTCTTCATCTGTATCTGGGTTGATACCTTTGATTGCTGGGATATCAAGTGGGCTTGGAAGGTAGTCGATAACCGCATCAAGCATCAATTGAACACCCTTGTTCTTGAAGGCAGAACCACACAATACTGGGAAGAATTCAACATTGATAGTTGCTTTACGGATAGCAGCTTTCAATTCTTCGTTAGTGATTTCTTCACCTTCAAGGTATTTCATCATCAAGTCTTCATCAGTTTCAGCAACTGCTTCAACCAATTTTTCACGGTATTCTTGAGCTTGGTCAAGGTATTCAGCTGGAATATCTTCTTCAAGGATATCTGTACCAAGGTCGTTAGTATAGATTTCAGCTTTCATCTTGATCAAGTCGATGATACCGCGGAAGTCATCTTCAGCACCGATTGGCAATTGGATTGGGTGTGCGTTTGCTTGAAGACGGTCGTGAAGTGTGCTTACTGAGTAAAGGAAGTCAGCACCGATTTTGTCCATTTTGTTGGCAAATACGATACGTGGAACTCCGTACTCAGTTGCTTGACGCCAAACTGTTTCAGTTTGAGGTTCAACACCTGATTGTGAGTCAAGAACAGTAACCGCACCGTCCAATACACGAAGAGAACGTTGTACTTCGATTGTGAAGTCCACGTGTCCTGGTGTGTCGATGATGTTTACGCGGTGGTTGTTCCATTGAGCTGTTGTCGCAGCAGATGTGATAGTGATACCACGTTCTTGCTCTTGCTCCATCCAGTCCATTTGTGACGCACCCTCGTGAGTTTCACCGATTTTGTGGATTTTACCAGTGTAGTAAAGAATACGCTCAGTAGTTGTTGTTTTACCAGCATCGACGTGAGCCATGATACCGATATTACGAGTTTTTTCAAGTGAAAATTCGCGTGCCATGAGGTTTGTTTCTCCTATTTATTTTAATTTCTATTCTATTATAACACGATTTTAATAAAAACGGATAGGCAGGACCTACCCGTTCTCAATGTTTTCATGCTATTGTTGGTTTCAACTTACGAGATGGTAAGTTGAGTTGAACTCGAGCTAAAAGCTCAAGTTAGCTGATTTGAACCCGAGCGAGGCCCGGTGCAAAAAAGATAAACTGCTTTGTGTTCACGGAACACTGCATCAGTTTCCTATTTTTGCCTTGGGCCTTTACCGCTCTTGGTATCATTTTATTACCAACGGAAGTGTGCGAAGGCACGGTTAGCTTCAGCCATACGGTGAGTGTCTTCACGTTTCTTAACTGCTGCACCAGTGTTGTTCGCAGCATCCAAGATTTCTTTTGCAAGACGGTCTTGCATTGTGTGTTCACCACGAAGGCGAGCGATGGTTACCAACCAACGAAGTCCAAGTGTTGTACGACGTTCTGGACGAACTTCAACTGGGACTTGGTAGTTAGATCCACCAACACGACGTGCACGTACTTCAAGTACAGGCATGATGTTTTCCATAGCTGTTTCAAATACTTCAAGTGCATCGTTACCAGTAGCTTCTTTGATTTGCTCAAAAGCACCGTAAACGATTGAAGCAGCTGTACCACGTTTACCATCAAGCATAACGCGGTTGATAAGACGAGTAACTAATTGTGAATTGTAAAGCGGATCTGGCAATACATCACGTTTTGGAGCTCTATTTTTACGACTCATTTCTCTTTATCCCCTTTCCTTATGCTTTTGGACGTTTAGTACCGTATTTAGAACGGCCTTGTTTACGATCGTTAACACCTGCAGTATCAAGTGCACCACGGACGATATGGTAACGTACCCCTGGAAGGTCTTTTACACGTCCACCACGAAGAAGCACCACGCTGTGCTCTTGCAAGTTGTGTCCGATACCTGGGATGTAGGCAGTAACTTCGATAAGGTTGCTCAAACGTACACGAGCGAATTTACGAAGGGCAGAGTTAGGTTTTTTAGGTGTCATTGTTCCCACACGAGTTGCAACACCACGTTTTTGTGGTGAAGAAACGTTTGTTTGAACTTTTTTATGACTGTTGTAACCAACGTTCAAAGCTGGTGATTTAGATTTTTCTACTTTTGATTTACGCGGTTTGCGAACCAATTGGTTAATTGTAGGCATCTACATTCTCCTGTGTTTTTTTATTTTTGGTGATGATACACTTGGTGACAGCTACCATCTGTGTGTACTTTTGCAACATTTGTCAGCACGTCCCTGTACACTTTTGAGAGACCAAAAGTAAAAAGTACCGTCTATTATTGTAACACAATTTTTCTTGCCTTGTCAATATTTTTTTCATTTTTATTCTGATCTTTTAACTCTTTGACACTAGCTCTAACCGCTTTTTTAAACAAAGAAAAGGAGGCGATTTGCCTCCTACATTTTAGTATGGATTGCCTTCTGTTCAAGTTATCGTTTCGGAATTTTTTAACCCTTCTTATCAAAGCCAACCAGATTCTGTTGCAATGTTGGCTGCCTCTGTTCGATTACCAGCATCTAGTTTCGAAAGAATATTGGTGACATAGTTTCGGACGGTTCCATTTGATAGATAAAGCTGATCTGCGATTTCTTGATTAGACAAACCCTGAGCAATTCCCTTTAAAACAGCGATTTCTTGCTCTGTTAACGGATTGGGGTGCGTCATCACCACTTCCATCAATTCAGGCGAATATTCCTTGCGTCCTTCAAGAACAGTGTGCAAGGTTTGCATGAGGTCTGCAATGCTTCTTTCTTTTAAGACATAAGCATCCACTCCAGCCTTGACCGCACGTTCAAAATATCCGGGACGTTTGAAGGTCGTCACCACAACCACCTTTGTTTCTAACTTTTCTGCTCGAATCCACTCCAAGACTTCGAGGCCTGTCTTAACAGGCATTTCTACGTCAAGAATGGCGATATCTACAGACTCCTTTTCTAGGAGTTGGATTGCTTCTTGGCCATCCTTGGCTTGTAGGACAGAATCTACATCTGGTTGAAAGGTAAGCAACTGGCACATAGCATCTCGCAACATACTTTGATCTTCTGCAACAAGTAATTTCATCTTAGTTTCTCTCCTTATAAGGTAGCCGAACCTGAACTTCTGTTGGTTGTTTCTGACTAATCACCTTTACCTCTCCCGAAAATGGAAGAACACGATCTCTGACTGTATGAAGTTCATCCCCCTTTAGAGAAGAAAAGCCACAGCCATCATCTCTCACTGTTAAAATGAGTTCTTTCTCTGTTCGTTCTATTTTTAAGAAAGCTTTAGACGCTTTGGCGTGTTTGATGATATTGGTCACTAACTCAAGCAAAATCATGGAGGCCGTTGATTCTAAGTCCTGAGTTAAGCTAGCTGTATCAAGTTGGTGATTGATTTGGACTTCAATCCCTGCAATTTCCAGCATTTTTTTAACAGTCGCAAATTCGGAAGCAAGGGTTCTGGTTTTAAGATTTTCGATAATTGTACGAACTTCACGCATTGATTCTTTGCTAATTTGCTGTATTTCTCTTAATTCCTTTTCCACCTGTGGATAGGCCTGCATTTGAAGAAGTTGTAGGGCAAGGTCCGTCTTCACACTCAACATGGCAAAGGTATGGCCTAGACTGTCATGAAGATCCTGACCGATACGACTGCGTTCGTTTTCAGCCAAGAAAAGATTGAGCTTGGCATTTTGTTTCATCTTTTCTTCTTTTATGTCCTCCGACAATCGAATTCGATAAAGACCAAAGGTCATTGCATCGGAAAAGATAAAGGTCACCAAGAAAAAGAGTAGCTGCCAGGGACTAACATGATTGACCATATAGATTCCGGTCAGAATAAATGGTTGCAGGACAATAAAACTGACAAAACGCCAAGAGTGAAAAGAAATCTCATCCAGCTCATAAATAAGGAGATTGGATAAATAAAAGATAAACCATGTGAAACCTGAACTTAGCCAAACAGATGTATAAAAAATGTAGACAAGCATGGACCACCATGCTAGCCACTGCACGGTGCGATTCTGACTGATTAAAACCGAATAGAAGGCAAGTACAAATAGTAGGGTCCATAGCAAGGTTAAAAGCGGGTAATCTCCAACGATGACACCCGCTATAGGAAAGATGATAAACACTATTGAAATATGAAACATATAATGAATGTTTTTAAATTTTTCCAACATAGATTTATTTTACCTCAATCCGTTTTTTCAGTTGAATGACCAATACACCAAAGAAAACTGTATAACCTAGTACAACCAAGGCAGCAAGAATGTTAAATTCATGGTGTTCCAAATAAGTAGAGATGACCTGCATCAGTTGATAGGTTGGAGTCAGCTTTCCAATAGATTGAAGCCATTCTGGGAAGGAATCCAAGGGGAACCACAGTCCACCTAGGACAGCCAAAGCAATATAGGCAATATTTCCAACAACCGTCATCAGTTGAGCACTGGGTAGCAAGCTCACCAAGACACCCATACTGATAAAGACCACGCTTCCGACCAGTAACATAACTCCGATTACCAACCAATCAAGCCAAGGCAGAGTCACTCCACGGACAAAATGACCAACCGAAAAGACAACAATAATTGATAACAAGAAAGTCAGTAGGGTGCTGAACAGTTTTGATACATAATATTCTACCATAGATACCGGAGAATGTTGAATCAATTTTTGCCAGTTGTTTGTCTTATCAGATTCGAGTGTGCTAGGGATACTGAAAAAGGCGCTTGACATGATACTAAAGAGCGTCATGGCAAAAAGATAGGCTTGAAGAGCAATTTCTGGAATATCTGACCCTGACATCATACCAGAAAAAATAAGGTAAAACACACTTGGGAGTCCGATGGATAGCAAGTAGTAGACGGCTTGCCGTTTCATCAGAATGATTTCCACTTTCATGAGACTTGTCATATTTTTCATCGTCAATCTCCTTTAATCTTGAGTCGTTTCAAAAATACTGTCTAAGAGAGTTCGATTGCGAACTTCAATTTCTTCGATCGTGCAGCCCTGTTCTTGCAAGACTTTCCATACCTTGCTGGCTTCTTTGGTTGTGAAGGAAAGAGCACTTTGCTTGATTTCAATCTCTTGAACTTGGTCTAAAGTTCTGATAACTTCCTGATAAGTTAGAGGTACCGTAAAATGTTTTTCTTGTTCTTCACCACGCATGGCATAAGGCGTCGTATCGCGAATCAATTCTCCCTTGTGGAGAACCAAAATGCGATCAGCCGTATGCTCTACCTCTTCGATATAGTGAGAAGAATAGACAATGGTGACACCATTTTTCTTTAACTGATTAACAATTTCCCAAAAATGCTGACGTGTCGAGGTATCCATGGCAGCAGTTGGCTCGTCTAAAAATAGAATTTTCGGACGACCGATTAAAGTCAACACGAAAGAGAACAAACGTTTTTGCCCACCAGACAACTTGCCCGCTAGCTGATTTTTCTGCTTGTCTGAGAATCTCAGCAAGTCATCAATTTCTTTGTCTGAAAGACTGTCGGGATAAAGTGACTTGAAAAATGATAGAAGTTCTTTCACTTTCAAGCTTTGGACAACTGCATTTTCTTGGGGTAAGACAGAAATAAGCTGCTTTAATCGAGGATCTGTTGGTGCAAAGCCTTGAATAGCTATCTGACCTGAGCTCACGAACTTGTCGCCCAAGAGGCAATCAATCAAGGTCGTCTTACCTGCTCCGTTAGGTCCGATCAAGGCGACACATTCACCATCGTTGATTTCAAAGGAGATGTTCCGCAAGATCTCCTTGTCTTTTATTTTCTTACTCAATTTCTCAACTTTAATCACAGTCATGAGATTCTCCTTTCAACCACTTCATTCCCATAGGGAAAACGACGAAAATCATAAACCCAAAACCCCAAGCACCACGAATAAATTGGCGAAGCAAGGTTTGGTCAAACCACCCAGTAAACATTTCCACTAACCATACCAAGAGTGACAGACCGATAAAGAGACAGATGATTGCTTTTTTCATTCCTCAAACTCCTTTTTCACATCTCTGACTAATTTCAAACCTTCTCTGACAAGCCAAGACATCATTCCAAAGCCAGCAAAGAGCTCCCAAGGAAAATGATAGAAACCCTCGTCCAATCCTGAAAACATGAGATAGGTCATAACTCCTGCTGCTACTAAACTCACTGCGACAATCATTTTATTTTTCATTTCTTCTTCCTCCATTTCATACTTCAATTATAGTCCTTTGAAGTAAACGGAGCTAGATGCTTCTGTCACTAGGAAATATGACAAATGTCATAAAAAAAGAACCGATTTCTCGGTTCTTAAAAATGATTAGTCTGATTCATCGTTTCGTTTCTTTTTACGTAGCAATCCAAGTGTCATGGCACCTGCTAGGGCTGTCAGAATTCCTAGAGTTTTCAAACCATCTTCTTGACTTCCTGTATTTGGAAGTTGATTTTTTTCTACAGAGATGTTTTGAGTCAATTGATCTGGTTTCGAATCAGGTACTGAAAGTTCTTTTTTATCAGACTGCTTCACTTGCTCTGGAAGTTCTACTACTGTTGGAGTATAGAATCCTGAAATAATATTTCCATTGCGATCTTTACGGATCACTTTCACACCTTTGGCTTGTCCTACAA